>DASVZC010000021.1:0-8753 GCA_036391835.1 Ktedonobacterales bacterium
AGCGGAAGCGCGACGCTGCGCACGAGCATCAGCCAATCGACGATCGCGATGGTCACGAGTTTGGGAGCGCCGGGCGCAGATGGCCGCCGGGCGCGTTCGGTGACTTTCACGGGCGCGCTCCTGCGTTTGGCAGGTACAGCGTATGTCGAGCGCCACTGCCTGATCAGGGCTGACTACGCTGTTACGACTATACCATCCCGGCCAAGCAACAATGCGCCCATTCACGTGGTTACGGATGCGGCGTCGCTGATGGACGCTCAGGCGCCTCGCCGGGACGCTCAGGTGTGTAGCGATAGGTATCTTCGAGGTTGATCCACGTATTGCGCAGTGCGAGTAAGACTGCCTCAGTACGCGAGCCGACGCCTAGCTTCGAAAAGATGTTGCCGAGGTGTGTATGCACGGTGCGCACGCTGAGGTTGAGGCGCCGAGCGATGTCTTTGTTGGGCAACCCTCGCGCGGCTTCTTGCAATACTTCCATTTCACGCTCTGACAGCGGCGGACGCTCTTGCGTGATGGAACGTCGTTCAGCGGCCAAACGGTGCGCGCGGGCAGCGATGGTGGGATGTAGAGTCGTTTCGCCGCGATGGACCGCGCGAATCGCCTCAGCGAGTTCACGGCCCCGCACATCTTTGAGGAGATACCCTGCGGCGCCGGCGTCCAGCAGTTTCATGACGTATTGCGCGTCTTCATGCGCGGTAAGCGCCAGCACCGCCACCTGTGGCATGCGCGCCTTGATTTGCTGCGTCGCCTCGATGCCATTCATACCCGGCATGGCGATATCCATGATGACGACATTGGGATTGAAGCGAAGCGTTTCGGCCACTGCTTCCTGGCCATCGCTCGCCTCCGCCACCACGCGCAGGTCACTCTCCCCCTCCAGCAGGCGGCGAGTACCTTCGCGCACCAATGCGTGATCGTCGGCAATCAAGACTGTAATGGGTGTGCTCATGTCATCGTCCGCATTCTGCGCATGTCCCAGTCCATCTGCTGCACTCGCCGCACGGGCTCCATCGGGTGACATTGTTTCTCCCTTTCCCTGCGAAAACGCTTACGCAGAGTATAAGCGCATGCAGGCAGAGAGTACTAGCGGCACACCCAATGCAAGGGTACGCAAAAGTGCGCAATTTCTCGCGCGCTCACCCCAAATGTGAGGTGAGCGCGCCCCTACATCAAATAGCGTTGCGATGGGCGCTACGGATTCGCGCCGGGCTGCTGAGACGTCTGAATGGGAGCTGTCATCGGCAAGCCCAGGTCCGATACCTCGTAATATTCGGTCGCATCGAGCTTGGCCCCGAAGGTCTGCGTGGCGGCATCTCTATTCTGGTTGAGTATCGCAGGATCGGCGTCGCGGGCGGCGATGCTCTCCCAGAACGTTATCGACAGGTTCTTGCCAGTCTGGCGATCAATCAGCGAGCACCAGCGACAAAATCCCGATTGCGCCTGCACTTTCGGAACGATACTCGTCTTCACGAAGGTGAGAAACTCGTCGCTACGGGCAGGGTCAGCCTCTCCAGGCGTCACGCGCGCGGCCAATGTCGACGCCTTGTGGAGGTCAACGTCGACGGCCACATCATACGTGTGGATATCGAGCACAGTGGCGTTCATCGCCTGCTTGAACGCATCACGAATCTTGTTGGCTTCGGAGGCGCTTCCCGTGGCCGCCGCCTCATCTTTCCACCACGCAATGGCATATCCGAGGCCCGACTTGCGGTCGGTCAGCATCGTCAAGCCAAGCCCACCAAGCGCAAGAACGGCCGGGCGCACCGTGTTGTTGCCATAGTCAATCGCGGCGTCTGTCTTTTCGGACGCCACATTGAACTTCGTTACGCGGCCAAACATGTCAAACTCTCCTCTATCTCCTGCGCTAACGCGCAGAATTCACTGGTGATGTTGGACTGTCCGCTTGGTTGCGTGTATTGCTTGTGCGCCTCCCCTCGCCCCCAACGTCCGCACGATCATGGCAAGCAGCGAGATTGCCTACCAGCCGCAGTATCGGCGCTCGGTCTGGGGCAACTATTGAGTGTACCTGTCAACTTTACAGAATACAAGTGGCGATCATGTTACAGCAGGAATATATGCCATCTATATGAAACTGAAACAAGGCGGCGCTGGACCTCCTGGCCATCTACCCAGGAGCGCCCAACGCCGCTTCATGTCTTCCTGCTCTTATAGGGGCGTCGCCGCCTATGGGACTCGCCATAGCTCCCTTCTCTGGTTTTGCCCCACCGTCCGCCACCAGAGATAGAGAAACATCGCGCTCGTCAGCACAAACAACGCCTCATAGGCAGGGAAACTACCATTGACAGCGCCGACGATCATCGCGACCAACGCGCCACCTAGCACAACCGCGCCACCAAAACCTTCCCACGCCCACGCAAGCGCAATCCCTACGATCTGCGCCACCACTAGGCCTACGAGCACCCACGCCTTTATGACTTCGAAGGTGTTCAGCCCAGCAAAATTTGTATGCCCAGTAGCGCAATTCATGAGAAATGCGGGCAACATGGAGAGGGCCAACAGACTCCCACTGATACGAGCGATCCAACGCACAACATTCAGCATTCGGTCCGCCGTGGCGCCAGCCCGACGTGTAACCATGTGAGCGCCCCCTTCTGGAGGCTCCTCTCTGGAAGTAGGATGCGCATCTCCACTCAAAGGGGCAGCATACGCATACACGCGTCACCACAGCGTAACAATGCCGCAACAGATATCATAGGGCGTTCACAATATGTGCAACGTACCTGCCCAGAACCATCGAAATGCGGCCTGCATCTCCGCAAGGCGCCTACCTGTCTGAATAGATGAAACTGCCGCCCCTGGTGTCCAGGACGGCAGTTTCACCTATTCGTAGCGCAGCGCCAACGAGATTACCGTATGGAGTCGAACGCGGTATCGCTTGCGGCGATGCGCGGACGATGTGCGCTCGCCTGTGGCGCATGGAGCGCCTGCTCACGAGCTGTGGGCCGCGCTTCACCCGGAGCGCCAGCCGTCAAATCCTGATAGGCGAGCGGGTCGCGCGACGAAACTTTGCCCGCCTCGACGATGGTAAATCGCTCGGCCAGCGCGCCTAGCAGCGTCAACACAGCCGCGATAACGGAAATAACCTTCGTTGCGCGTGGACCCAGCAGCCGCGCGACAATGCGCAGTGTCAGAGGCGTCGCCATGCCACCACCGACGGCGCCGATGCGGAAGACACGACCCCAGAAGCCGACACGCAACGGCTGATTGATGCGGCTTGGCGTCGTGAGGTCACGCGCGCCGACCAGCGCCAACTGTGTCGCCGCGCTGATCGCTTCGACCGTCTCGACAGTTCCACGGGCGCGCTCGCTCTCCGGGTCGCGCTTGCCAAATGCCACACTGAGCAACGTCAGCGCGGCGGCCCCAGAGGCCAGCGCCGTCGCCAGGAAAAGGGGACCGAGGAAGATGCCGCCCGCAGCCCACAGCGGAATCGCCGTCACTGCGATCAGCACGCCAGTGTAGCCACCCAGTCCCAGCCCGAGGATCCCCTGCAGCGCGGAGAGTGGAGCATCGGGAATGAGGCGGCGCAGCAGGCGCCCGAGGCCACTCTCGCGCGGAATGACGACGCTATCCTCCACGGCCTGGCGCACCGCAAGCGCGCCCGATGCGAGACCGAACGCGCTGAGAATCCACGTGCCAATGCTCAGCGGCGAACTGACCTTCACGACGCGGAACATCCGGAAGAAGCGCTCTGGCCGCCCCAGGTCGAGAATCAGGAAGATGGGACAGATGATCGCGAGCGCGAGGCTGAGGTAGCGCGCATGGCGAACAGTGTCGCGTTTGGCGACAGGCCCCCCAAAGAGCCGCGCCGCCGCGCCGATGGTCGCCGCGCCGCCCGCGATGCCGCCCAACCAGAAGTAGGCGGGAATGTACCACTTCCAGTGCGGCGGCTTGATCATCGGCTGATCGTAGTAGGTGACAGAGGGCTCGTCGCGCTCAGCCGGGCGCGCGGGAGAGCGCAGAGGAGGTAGCCACACCTCATTGGGTGGTCGGTCAAACGTTTCCATAGCTCTCCCCTATCTGTTCTGATCGCTGACGCGGGCGCGCAGCAGGAAAGCCGCCGCTGTGGCGACGCCCAAGGCCACCGCAGTCACAGCGGTCGCGATATACCCAGGAATCACCTGCGCCTGTGGCACACGTGGTTGCTCGGGCAGGTTGTAGACGGCGGGCTTATCCACCAGCAGGAAGAAGGCATTGAGATCGCCGACGCTGGTATGCTCATCAACGCCATAGAGGTAGGCGTCGGTGATACCCCGCGTATGCAGTTGGCCGACGCGCGCACGCGCACGGTCACGCAACTCCTCGATCTCGCCAAACTGGATGGACTGTGTTGGGCAGGCCTTGGCGCAAGCAGGCTCCATCCCCACTTTCTGGCGGTCGTAGCAGAGCGTACATTTCCAGGCGCGGCCATCCTCCTCGTGGATATTGATCACGCCGAATGGGCAGGCGATGACACAGTAGCCGCAGCCATTGCAAATGTCAGGCTGGACGTAGACATCGCCAAACTCGTTGCGGATGATGGCCCCCGTGGGGCACGCTTCCAGACAGCCCGCGTTCTGGCAGTGCTTGCACACATCGCTCATCATCAGCCAGCGATGATCGCCCAACAGCCCACCGCTCTGCTCGTGCACCACCCGTGGAGCGACAGCCGTGGAGGTGTCCGCGCCACGGGCGCCGTTGCGAATGGCCATCAGATCGATGGGCGGGGCGCCGTGATTTCCATTGGTTTCAGCGTTCCCGTTGGCGCGCATACGCTCGCCGATCGCCGTCGCGCCCATCTGCGGCGTCTTGCGGTCGAACTGCTCGACAAATGCGACGTGCCGCCAGGTCGTCGCGCCGAGCGCCTTCGTGTTGTCATAGCTCGCGCCGGTGAAGGTATAGTCATCGCCCGGCAACTGATTCCACTGTTTGCACGCCACCTCACACGCCTTGCAGCCAATGCAGAGCGTGGTATCGGTGAAGAATCCTGTGGTCATGCTGATTCCTCCTGATTCCTCCTAATAACTCTGCATGGCTCAAAGCGGAAGGCTGGAGAGCGGCGACGTATGCAGCATCTCCTCGCCTTCGCTCTGCGTGCGGTCAACCGCGCCGCCCTGGCTCAGGCTCGCCTGCGGTTGGCGCTCATCTGTGGCTTGCGTTCCGCGCGGGCGTGGACCCTTGCGCAGATCACACGTCAACGCCTTCGCCTCGTGAATCTTCACGGTCGGCTCCAACGCGATTCCGATCAGGTCATTCACGATGTCACCTGAGACGATACCTGCCGGGCCCCAGTGGTAGGGCAGGCCGATGACATGCGTCACCTCGCCATTGATGCGCATCGGCTGCATGCGCGGCGTCACGAGCGCCCGCGCCTCCACCTCCGCGCGCGAGGTGGCGATGGTCACCATATCGCCATTGGCGATTTGCTTCTGCTGCGCCAACTCCGGATCGATCTCGACGAACAGTTCTGGCTGCAACTCGGCGAGCCAGGTGTTCCACCGTGACATCGCGCCTGAGGTGTGATGCTCCGTGATGCGATAGGTCGTCAGCACATACGGATACTGCGGATTCGGCTTCCCGTTACGCGGATTCTCGTTGTACGGATTGTCTGCCCGCTCGAAGAGTTGCGCGCAGGGGTCCGTCCGCTGCTTGGGATAGAGCGGATTCTCCGTCGGCGACTCGATCGGCTCGTAGTGCGCGGGCAACGGGCCATCCTTCACACCGTGCGGCGCAAAGAGCCATGCGCGTCCATGCGCCTGCATGATGAATGGGTCAGAGCCGGAATGCGCGTCCATCCCCTTGCCGCGTTCATCGGCGTCAGCGTCAGGCGCTTTGTTCGCGATGAAGTCTGGAACGTCATAGCCGGTCCACATGCCCTTGCCATCGTTGCGCGCGGGATCCCACCAGATGAGCCGCTTGCGCTCTGACCACGGCTTGCCCTCCGGGTCAGCGGAGGCGCGATTGTACAGAATGCGCCGATTCGCTGGCCAGGCGAATCCCCACTTGCTGTGGTTCGTGTTTTCACCCGCGTGGTCGCGTGTGCGGCTAGCGGAAAGATTGACATCATGCTTCGGCACGTAGCCCGAATAGATCCAGCAGCCACACGCCGTTTCACCATCGTCTTTCAGATCGACGTAACCGCTGACCTGCTCGCCAGTCTTGACGTTGTAGCCACTGATCTCGCGGGCCACCGCGAGCGCGCTAGGCTCTCGCAGAGCGCCTTCGAGTGGATAATCCCATGTCATCGCCTGAAGCGGCTTGTCGCGCTCATCTGTGCTGGCGGCGTAGAGATCGCGTAGTTTGCGGCCAAGGTGCACCGTAAACCACGTCTCTGACCGCGCGGCGCCGGGCGGGTCTACCGCCTTGTCGTGCCACTGCAAGAGGCGCTGCGTATTGGTGAGGCTGCCATCCTTCTCTGCGGACCAGGCAGCCGGCATGAAGATCACCTCCGTCTCCACGCTCGCCGGGTCCACCCCGTCCATGTGCCAGAACTCCGCCGTCTCCACCAGGAACGGGTCACGCACGACACACCAGTCAAGCTTGCGCATGGCCGAGCGTTCGAGCACCGAGCCAGGCCCACCCACGGCGAAGTTTTCGCCGAAGACCATCAGGCCTCGCATTTTGCGGTCTTGCATCTTGAAGAACATCGGATAGTACGAGTAGTCTTCGTCATCTTCGAGCTTGGGCAGATATTGATAGCCCCACTCGTTGTCCTTGGTCGCCGCGTCGCCATAGAACGCCTTGAGCAAACTGACGGCATACTTCGGGAAGTTGTACCACCACCCTGTCGGCGATTCCGACGTGTCGCAGTAGGAAGCGAAATCCTTGTTGGCCACCAACGGCATCTGCAGGTAGCCAGGCAGCAGATTGAAGAGTGTTGGGATGTCCGTCGAGCCTTGAATGGCGGCATGCCCACGCAGCGCCATGATGCCGCCACCGGGTCGCCCGATGTTGCCAAGCAACTGCTGCAGAATCGCCGCTGAACGGATGACCTGAACGCCCGTCGTGTGTTGTGTCCAGCCGACGGCGTAGCAGAATGCGGTTGTGCGATCGCGGCCAGAGTTCGCCGTAATCGCTTCCGCGACCTGCAGGAAGACATCGCGCGGCGTGCCGCACGCCTGCTCGACGAATTCGGGCGTGTAGCGAGCGAAGTGACGCTTGAGAATCTGGAAGACGCAGCGCGGATGCTGCAATGTCTCATCGCGCTGGGGCGGGCCTTCCTGCTCACGGGTCAGCCGATGCGAATAGCTCTCGCCCGTCATCGCCGCGTGGTGTCCGGCGGCGGCTGGCACGTCCTCACCAGCGTATGACCACGAGTCTGGGTCATACACACGCTTCTCCGCGTCGTAGCCAGAGAAGAGGCCGTCGAGATCTTCGGTGTCGCGGTAATTCTCGTCGATGATCGTAGACGCGTTGGTGTAGTGCAGCACATACTCCCTGAACCACTTTTCATTGGTCAGGACGTAGTTGATCAGGCCGCCAAGGAAGGCGATATCTGACCCTGGGCGCACTGGCGCGTAGATATCCGCTGTGGCCGAGGTGCGGGTGAATCGCGGGTCGATATGGATGATCTTCGCGCCACGCTCGCGGGCTTCCATCACAAAGCGGAAGCCAACCGGGTGACACTCAGCCATGTTCGAGCCCTGAATGACGATACAGTCGCTGTTGACAAGGTCCCACTGGGCGGTGGTCGCGCCGCCACGTCCGAAGCTGGTACCCAGACCGGGTACAGTGGAACTGTGTCAGATACGGGCCTGGTTCGTGATATGCACGATGCCCAGGTTGCGGAACAGCTTGAGCATCAGATAGTTTTCCTCGTTATCGAGGGTCGCGCCACCAATGCTGCCGATGCTCTCCAGCCGGTTGATGCGCACGCCATCGGCATTGCGCATCACGAAATCTTGGTCGCGCGTCTCTTTGATGCGCTGGGCGATACGATCCATCGCCCAATCGAGCGGGCGCTTTTCCCAGTGGTCGCTGTGGGGCGCGCGATAGAGCACACTGGTCGGGCGATTAGGGTTGTTGACGAGTTGGTAGGTCGCGGCGCCTTTGGGACAGAGGTGTCCGTTGCTGATGGGGCTCGCTGGATTGCCTTCGATGTCGATCACCTTCCCATCGCGGTGATAGACGAGTTGGCTGCATCCTACCGCGCAGTAGGGACAGATCGATTCGGTCACCTGCGCGCCCTGGATACGTGGCCTCAGATCCTGGCTGCGCTTGCTCTTGGGGATCGGCGCGAAGCCGATGTGCTGGCGCAACCGTGCGCCAAGGCCGCGCTGCTCGCGCGTGGCCATTTCCTGCCCTTCGCTCTGAGGTGGAGTCGCCATTGCCTAGTCTCCTGCCTGCTTTTCCGCGTGTGGAGGCGGATACGTCTATCTTGTAAGCGTCAGTTCCGGCAGCGCTACATATCGCAGTGAGATATACGTCCCACCGTGATATGTTTACCAGACGCACGCAAATTGGGCGCCGCACTGCGATAGAAGTTGGACGACGCTGCAGCTAGAGGCGCGAGAGGGCGGCAAAGGCGCTAGACACGCCCGCGCCATAGACAAGATGCATGCCGAGGTGATCGCCATGACCGCGAACTCCTTCTATCGAACGTTGCTAGAGCGACGAACATGAGTCATCCCGAATTTTGCGGGTGAGACCGTGAGCGAAACCTCCTGAGCTACTATCGAGGTGGATACACCGAGAGAAGCCAGGAGGTTTCTGCTATGGATGATGTCGTATTCGAGCAGGGAGTGCAAGCGTCAGCC
>DASVZC010000022.1:0-33583 GCA_036391835.1 Ktedonobacterales bacterium
GGCGACCGCACTCAATCTGCTCCGCATGCAAAGCTGGCTCTTGGGAACACCGCTCGCTCCGACCCGCGCCTCGGCCTTCAGTCGGTTCATGGCGCAGGCAGCCTAACAACCAAACAAAAATGACTTCGCCACCAGTGTCAGAATTGGGGTCAAACGGGTATGCGACGCAAGTAAGCAATACAGCTCGCAAGCTATGAGATCTGAATTGAAGAGGAAAAGCAAAGCCCCCATCTGTATGAATGGGGGCTTCTGGTAGCGCATACGGGATTCGAACCCGTGATCTCCGCCTTGAGAGGGCGATGTCCTAGGCCGCTAGACGAATGCGCCAGGTCGCGGGCCGTTTTCACGTCCGCGAACGGTATTCTACCTGATAGCGGGTCCTGCCGTCAAGCGGTCCTTGCCGGACCAGCTATCTGGCGTCTCGCTCAGCCGCGCTTCAGACTGGCAGGATCGAACGATGGGTCGGCGAGTTGCTGCAGATCGTGCGGAGCGGCGACGCCTGCTTCGATCAATTCACGCCAGGTGTCCATTTGCGCGTCATCGTTCACCATCAGCGCCGCGCGGATCGCCCCGTCGCGCACGTAAACCGCCGTGAAGGCATCCTGCGCCATATCGCCACGCACGACCACTTCCGCATCAGGCGACGGGTAGCCGAGCATGTTGATGGAGAGGTCGAACTGGTCGGAGAAGAAGTACGGCACATGGCGATAGTGCTCGTCCGCGCCGGTCATGTTCGCCGCTGCCGTTTGCGCGCTCGCGATGGCGTTGTCCCAGTGCTCGAAGTGGAAGCGGCCCATCACCGGATCGACGAATCCGGCCACATCGCCCGCCGCGAACACATCTTCCGCTGAGGCAAGCAGATGATCATCCACCAGTACGCCATGCTGGGCATCGATGTTCAGGCCAGCCTCTTCCGCCAGATCGGTGTTGAGTTGCACGCCAACGCCGACGATGACCAGATCAGCTGGAAGTGTCAGCGGCGCGGACCCAGGAACACTGGGAGCAATACGCACTCCGCCCACGCGTCCATCGCTGCCCGCCACGAATTCGACGGGCGCGTGTTCGAGATAGAAGGTCGCGCCCCGACTGGTGTATTCGCTGGCGAGATAGTCGGAGAGTTCCGGTGTCAGCATCCTCGGCCAGACACGTTCCCCTGGGTCTACGATGCTCACGCGCGCGCCACGGAAGAGGGCGTTGCTGGCGGCTTCGAGGCCGATAAATCCTGAACCGATCACAACGATAGTGCGGCCAGGCGTCTGAAGATACTCGCGAATAGCGGTGGAATCGTCAATCGTGCGCAGCATAACGACGCCCGGCAGATGCGCGCCGGGGATGGAGAGCGTGCGCGGGCGGGCGCCCATCGCGAGCAGCGCTTTGCCATACGTGAGCGTCGAGCCATCGCTCAAGGTGGCGTGCTTCGCCTCGGTGTCGAGCCGAGTGACGCCCACGCCCTGCTTGACCTCTACCCGCTGCTCGCCATACCACGCCGGAAGTTGGGAATAGACACCGCCTGAGCCGTAGACGCCATCCAGGCCGATATCGCCGCGCAGATATTCCTTCGAGAGCGGCGGTCGGTGATAGGGAAGGTGCTTCTCCGCGCCAACGATCAGAATGCTGCCCCCAGCGTCACGCTTGCGTAGCTCCTCTGCGGCAGTGGCAGACGCCAAGCCGCCTCCGATCAGAAGATAGTCTACGTGGCGGTGTGTATCCGGTGTCGTCATGGCTGACTCCTCACGCATTCACATGCCAGCCACGCGTCGCACGCGCCGCAAACGACCACCAGCCTGTGTCGGCGGTGATGCGCTCGGCGTCTGCGCGATGGTGGCGAGTGGTACAACAGCGCTCCATCGGCATATCGTGATTCGCGATTGATAAGACTGGATTAGCGCGGTGACGTCTCTTTGTCCTGCGCGGGCGGAAGCGCGGCCTGCTCCGTGCCGTCCTTGTCGTCACGAATAGCCTTCTGGAATTCCTTGATGGTGCGCCCAGCCGACGAACCAATCTCCGGCAGGCGCTTAGCTCCAAAGAACAACAGAGCGATGATCAACAGCGGTATGATGACATCCAAGTGCGCTGGCATTGAAGTCTCCCTTCGAGACAGTGGCGTTGGCGCTAAACGGCGCAGAACATGTGCTTACCCCGCGCCACTGCATTGGAGTATACGCCCGGCAGGCCCAACGGACAATGCGACGCACGCCAGGCGCCGAGCCTCACTCAACCAAACTATACGCGTGGCGCGGAACCGTCTCCACTGGATGGCGCGGGCGCAGCGAGTTCGGCGGCCTGACCGGTCCCCGCAAGTCGCTCGCCGTAGATGCCACGGTATTCCTGCGGCAGAAGCGCGGCGATCTGCGTCATGATCTCATCGATTCCACGCTCCAGGTCAGCTTTGGAGTGGCGTGCGCCGCTCTTGGCGAGCATGAACGGCTTGCCGTAGCGAATAGTGACCGTGGGGCGATTGAAGATGATGCGGCCCTTCTTGAAGACCTCGTTGCTGTTGATGATGCCCACCGGCACGACTGGCGCATTTGCGCGCAACGCGATGAGCGAGACACCCGGCAGGCCACGAATCAGCGCGCCACCCGTGCGATGTCCTTCCGGGAAAATCGCGACGACCTCACCCGAGGTGAGCAGCCGATCTGCGATGCGTAGCGATTCACGGTCACCTTCGCCACGCCGCACTGGAAAGTTGCCGCACATGCCGATGATGTAGCCGATAACGGGAACCTGGAAGAGTTCGACCTTCGCCATGTAGTGGGTGAAACGTTTGAGGGGTTGCGCGAGCAGAGGAATGTCAATCCACGCGACATGGTTGGCCGCCAGCATGACTGAGCCAGTCGTCGGGATATTCTCGCGCCCTTCGATACGCAACTTGAAGAACAATGGAAATATCATGCCTGCCAGGGTCTGCACTACGCGGTAGAATCGCGGGTGCGTCGTACCATCCCACGGGACGTCGCGCGGGGCCGTGACGGGTGGCGCGACATACGCGCCCTCACGCGATGAAGCGCGAGGCATCACGGCAGCGGGCTCCGGCTTGGGCGCAGGCTGGGCAAGCACGCAGATCTGATCGACCACGGTGTCGAGTTGTCCGTCTCGGTTCTCGATGTTCACTGCGTCGGGCGCGAGGTCCATCTGGCCGGCGTCTTTGCGGTCGCGCGCCTCGATATCTTCGAGCACCTGAGCGAGCGCGGGCGCGCCATCACCGAGCGCCGCAACGAGGTCAGCATGGCGACGGCGGGCGCGTTCATCCGCGGGGGCTGTCAATGCGATCTTGACGGGCGCGCTGGGCAATACCACTTTGCCGATGTCGCGACCAACCATGACGACACTGTGAGCATTGGCCATCTCACGCATACGGGCGATCAGGGCGTCGCGCACGGCTGGAATGCGCGCGACAGTTGAGACGGCGCGCGTCACGTCCAAATTGTGCAGTGCTGGCGCCAGGTCTTCCGGGTCATCGCCCGCGTAGACGGCATAGGCGAGGCTACTCTGCGCCGCGGGAGCAGCGATGTGAATGGGGGCCTCGGCGATGAGCGCTAGCAACGCGGGCTCGTCGTCGAAGGCGACGCCACGCCGCTGCGCCTGCAGTGTCAGCGCGCGATAGAAGGCGCCGCTGTCAATGTAGAGGTAGCCCAGCCGCCGAGCGACTCGCTCGCCGACAGTGCTCTTGCCGACACCTGCCGCGCCGTCTATCGCGATTTGCGCGCCCGCCGCGTCGCGCCTCTCTTCGCCCATTGCAGTTCTCTCCCGTGACGCAGCCCTGTTGGCGTCTCTGTCGCCAGCGCACATGGACCGCAATCTATCCCGCGCATTATAGCATGGCGTCACGGCGTGAATAGCCTGCGCGCAGTCATTGTCTGCCTACTACTGTTATGTAGGCAGACAATGACACGTCTAATAGTAGGAGCCACTTCAGGGGGCACAAGAGCTAACGCGGTGGAGATACCTCGACCCACAGCGAATGCCAGCACTGACGACATTGATGAGTGATCGCAGGTAGTCGGACACTACCTGCACATTCGCTAGAGGAGCGCAGGTATCCGGATGGGTTGGGCGAAGGATCGAGGCAGTCAGGCGCAACGCAAACGCGCCGGGCAGGTGAAACATTGGCGCGTGCGCGGGCGAGCCATCGCACTGCTGTGCGCAGTGGTCCTAGGGATTATCCCCGGCGTACTGGTGGCTGGGCAGCCAGCGCATGCTGCGACTCAAACGACATTCTATGGCGTCGCCGACATGGCGACGTTGAACGCGGCAACTACCGCAACTACCGCGACCGTCGCCCCAACAAGCGCGGCGACCACTGCGCCAGCAGCGACAGCCACCGATACGCCAACGGTCGCGGCGACGGCTACTGATACGCCTGCAGCCGCGACAGCCACCCCAGCACCAGCGGCGACGGCCACCTCGACGCCTGCGCCAACGGCGACGCCAGTACCCACAGCAACGCCTGGATCGCTACCAACCCCAACGAGTACATCCAACAAAGTGCTCGACATCACACAAGCGCTCAATGCGACCGGGCAACAGTCGGGCGGCAACTGGTGCGGCATCGCAACTATCACACTGATCGCAAATTATGTTCATGCTGCGTCGCCGATGAGTCAAAACACATTCGGATATGGGATATTGTCTGACTCCAGCGCGACGAGCGAGTGGGGCACACCACCCAATAATGGGTATGGGCCGGGAGTCACCGCAGATATTTCGCAAGACTTCGGCACTGATCCTCGCTCTCTGGCCTATGGGCTGACAGCGGGAACAGGGTATCGGTACCACGTCGTAGTGGATACCGGCGACGCATGGGACGCGACGATTCACATCATCCGAGCGATGATGGAATCACAGCAACCCATCAGTGTTTTTGTCGATCATGGTCAACATTCGATCATTGTGTATGGCGTCGACGCGACTGGTGATCCACTCGCGAACCCCGGCAGCATCACGGCTATTCACGTGTGGGATCCCGGCACAGTGGCGGGCGGCTCCGCGATCCAAAGCACTCCCCAGGAGACCGTCCCGCTAAGCAGGTGGCTGAATGGATACACGGACTGGGGTGGCTCTGACTATCTCAAGTTCCCCTATGCGGGTAATCAGGACGGAGCGTTACAACTCGACCCGGATCCGTCGGTAGGGCCGTATACGTTCGTTCCAAGTCTCTACAACCACCTGTGGATTGGACATTACGTCTTCGTCTCACCTTTCGGGCCAAACGCCAATTCAGACTGGGCTGAGAATCAAAACGGCGCACTGATTGCCGGGGAAGCGAGTAGCGGCTGGCCGGCGACGCCTGCCGGTTACACGGGCGCAGTCGTGCAGATGCCAACGAATCCACCACCACCTCCGCCTCCGGTGCAGGTGTTCAGTTCGAAACCACTGCCGCCACCAAAGCCAAAGCCGGTGCCAAAGCCGACGCCAACGCCCAAGCCCACCGCGACGCCGCCACCAACGCCGCGCCCGCGTCGCACTGCAATGCCAGTGGGGACACCAATCGCCACGCCACTCGGAACGCCGACCGCGGCGACGCAGGGAGCTTGCATACTGGGCGGGTGTGACTCGTCGAGCATGGCTCCTATCTGGGCGCTCTCGCTGCTGGGCGCGCTATTGATTGGCGGTGTACTCTTCACCGTGGGCGCCATCGCGCCACGCCGGCGCCTGGCATGGCTCGCGGCGCTTGGCGCATCGGACCAGGCTGCGGTCCATACGCCGTTCACCCCGATTCCCGCTGGCCCGGACGAGCAAACCCTCCCCGATGTCCACGCGGCGTTGCGTGGGGAGCATCCAGACAGTCACACAGACTGAGGCCAGCGCGCCAGTGTTAACACCTGCGTTGACGCTGGCATCGCGCCCTCGTTACAATGCGGCAGTCACGCTGTGCGTTTCGAGCAAAGTCGCCGACGCAGACTGCCGCATTGTGAGGAGGAACCTTCGTGCCTGGTGATTTCTATATCCAACCGGATGCGCCTGATCTCGTATTGCCTGCTGACGTCGCCCTCGACCTGGCGCGACGTCACGCGCCCGATGCGCAGGCCGTGACCGGCGTGGATGAATCAGGCGGCGAGGCGCGCACCTACGCAATTGATGAAAGTCTCATCCTCAAGACGCAGCGTCCACAGCAGTTGCGCCCCCGCACGAGCCTGCGCAAGGAAATCTTCTTCCTCCGGCAGATCGCCACGCAGGCGCCAGATCTCCATGTGCCGCGTGTGCTGGGCCACGGCATCGGGCACGACGAGAACGGCATCGCGATCGAATATACCCTCATGACACGCATGCCTGGCATCGCGATGCGCCACGCGAATCAGGACGCGAGCGTCCGCCGCGATGCGCTGCGCCAGTTGGGCCGCACACTGCGCATCATCCACTCGCTCGATCAGGCGCCATTTCTCGACAGCGAACTCCTGCCGGGTGACCACAGCTTTGTAGACGTGCAGATTCGCTTCGGGCGCTACTTTGGCGATCTGGCGGATGATGTGCGCTATGGCGAGGCGAAGTGGGCGTTTGACCTGACGCCAGAGCAGGTGGGCGCAAAAGCGCTGGCGTCGCTTCCCGCATCGCGTGAGCGCGTCGCAGTCCACTCCAATCCATACCTGGAGCATGTCTTCGTTAACGCTGAGACGGGACACTTCTCTGGCCTGATAGACTTTGGCGACGCGTTCATCAGTCACCCCGCGTGTGACCTCCGCCGCTGGACACGCCCCGACGACCGCGAGGCGCTGCTGGAGGGCTATACTACCGATGGCCCCGTCAGTGATACATTTCTCGCGACGTGGCGCGTGCTCGGTATCTTCACCAACGCGATGGTGATGGCCTACTACGCGGAGCATGCGCCCGAGCGATCCGCCGAGGCGAAAGCCCTCCTCCAGCGACAGCTTGCGGAACTCTAGGCGAGTCGCGCGAACACGGGCAACACTGATATTGGTCAGTTAGCGTTCGACCTCACCCCCAACCCCTCTCCCACGGGGAGAGGGGAGCAGGAGCGGGTGGCATGCGGCACGGACTGTGCGCCGCCAGAAGCATACTACTCCCCCTCTCCCATAGGGAGAGGGACCCCGCGAGCGAGCGTGGCAGGGGCAGGGGGGTGAGGTCGCGCCAGGTCAGTGACCGAGCCGACATCAGTAGGAGAAGAGCGAGAGCACGATGGGCATGGCAGGCGACACGGCACGCTATGTAGCGCAGATCGAGCGCATCAGCAAAACGTATCCTGGCGTCGAGGCGTCGCTACGGGGAACAAAGCTCGAATGGAAGGGTCCAGCGCTGTGGGCGCGTAATCTCGTGCGTGCGGTCCATCTCACCAGCAGCGTGGCGGCGCCTGTCGTTGCCCTGCGCGACATCTCGCTCACTATCGCGCCCGGCGAAATCGTTGGACTGGTGGGGCCGAATGGCTCTGGTAAAACGACGCTGATCAAGATTCTGGCCGGGCTGATTCGTCCCACCAGCGGCTCGGGCAGCATCGCGGGCATCCCGCTCGACGAGACAGAGCGCATCCGGCGGCATGTCTCCTACGTGTCCACGACAGCCTGGATGGGGCTGGAGTGGCCACTCACGGCGGAAGAGAACGTGCGCTTCTTCGCCACACTCTGTGGCATGCCTGGCCCACTGGCCCGTGCGCGCACCGAAGCGGCCCTGCGCGACATATCGCTCTGGGAGGACCGCTACAAGTATCCGTCGCAACTCTCGAATGGTATGCGACAACGCGTCATCCTGGCGCGGGCGCTGCTCTTTCACACGCCGCTCGTCCTGCTGGATGAACCGACCGTGGGACTCGATCCGCTGACGACACAGGAGATGCTGGCGCTCTTCCAGCGGATGTGCGCCAAGCGCGGGCAGGCGCTGCTGCTGACAGACCATCAGGTGGCGGAGATGGAACAGGTCGCGAACCGTATCTCCGTGCTGGCCGATGGAGAGATCGCATTGCAGGGCGCGCCAGCCGACCTGCGCGACCAACTGCGCGATGTCACCGTGATCGAGGTCCACACAGAAGAGATGGATATGCCGCAGACTCCGCAGCCAGCATCCCTCGTAGCGGTTGAGCATGTGGATCGCCCCGGCGCGCTCGGCGAGCGAGTCTGGCGTGTACACGCCTGGAAGTCGCCGCAAGCGCTCGAAGATACACTCGACTGGCTGACACAATCTGACGGGCGCATCACGCTGGTGGCCGAGCGTGCGCCCTCGCTGCAAGATGTGCTGGCGCTGCCGCACCTGCGAGGCGGCGCCCGCCCGCCCGCGCGCACGGCAGGAGAGGTCGAAGCGCGATGACGACACCAACAATGCGTCCCCAACAACCCAAACAAACACGCATGCCGTGGCGCCGAGAGGTACCCGCGCTCTGGGCGTTTGGACTGCGCGAGTATCGCATCTGGCAATCGTACCGCGTCAACCAGGTATTGTGGATCGCCAACCTGTTCGTGACAACGATGCTGTTCTTCCTGCTCGGCCGGACCACCGCCGGGCAGGCGCAACATCTGCTAGGGCCAGCCTATGGCTCCAACTACATGTCGTTCATCGTCGTGGGCATCACCGTCAACGTGTTTATCAACACGAATCTCGCTGACCCCTTTTACCGCATCCAGCGCAGCTACTTCAATGGCACGATGGACCTGTTTCTACTCAGTCCCATGTCGATCTACACGCCATTGCTCGGACTGATGACGAAGTCCATTCTGGACGACTATCCACGGCTCTTCTTCACCTTCGGCTTCGGCATGCTGTTCTTTGGCGCGACGTTCAACTTTACGGCGTGGCCGCTCGCGCTGGCGTTCACCGCGCTGTTTCTCGCGGCTGGTTTCGGACTGGGCATGCTTGGCGCAAGCTCGTTCTATCTGCTCGACATCAAGAAAGGGACGGAGCCGATTCAGTTCATCGTCCAGCAGATACTCGCGACGCTGCTGGCCGGAACATATTACCCGGTGAGCACACTGCCGAAGCCATTGCAGTGGCTGGCCTGCGTCATTCCGCACACCTACGCCTTCGATGCGCTGCGGCGTCTGCTGGACCCCGGCGCACAGGTCAATGCGCCCGCATTGCCGATTCAGCTCGCGCTGCCGGGTCTCTCGCCGCTCGCGGTGGATGGTCTCGCGCTCCTTGCGCTCACAGCGCTACTCTTGCCACTGGGCGTCCTCGCCTATGGCCGTGGCATCGAACGCGCCCGCCGCGAAGGGACATTGACGCGATGGCAGTAGCACATGCGATCGACATCCATGGCATCGGCAAATCCTACCAGCAGACACGGCGGGCGAAGCATGAGCAGCCGCCCGCGCTGCAAGACATCTCGTTGCGACTGGAGACTGGGGCTATCTTGGGACTGCTCGGACCAAACGGCGCGGGCAAGACGACACTCATCAAGGTGCTCGCCGGGCTCCTGCGGCCCGACGCAGGCGGCGGCAGTGTGCTGGGCTACGATCTGCTGCGGCAGCACAACCAGATACGCGCGCATGTCGGGCTGGTGGCGCCGACCGCGGACGTCGGTATCGACAACAACCTCACCGTGCGGCAAAATCTGGCGTTCTGGGCGCCCATCTATGGACTGCACGGCGCGCATGCCCGCGCTCGCATCGACGACCTGCTGGAGCGGCTCGGCTTGAGCCAGAAGGCCGAGTTCTGGCCAATGCACATCAGCGCGGGCCAGCGGCAGCGTCTCGCACTCGCTCGTTCGCTGCTGGCCGAGACACCGCTGCTCTTCCTGGATGAGCCGACGAATAAACTCGATCTGGAGGGTGTGCGCTCAGTGCGCCAGATGATCGCCGAACTCAATCGCGAGCAGGGCGTCACCATTGTGCTGACGACGCATGTGATGGAGGAAGCCGAGGAGTTGTGCGGCGAAATCGCGCTGCTCAATGCGGGTAGGCTGGTCGCCCACCGATCTACCACAGAGTTGATGCGCCAACTGCATGTCACCCGGCCAATCGCCGTCGCACTACGCGATGGCGCCCGACTGCCTGAAGGCTGGCAGGCTGAAGTGGGCGCGCTCCCGGGCGTCGTCGCGGTCGAGGGTGGCGAGGCGCCAGATGGAGCGACGCTGCAGGCGCAGTCAGTCGATCTGCGCGCCTCCACACCCGCGCTGCTCGCCTGGATACGCGCCCATCGGCTGACACTGGGCAGCATGTCGGCTGAGCCAGTCACGTTGACGGATGTCTTTCGCCGCGTCGCGGAAAGGTTCCCACCGCAGGAGGTCTCCCAATGAGCGCTGATATCGAGGCGACACAGACGCTCGCGGAGGAGGCCCAGCGCGGCGGATTCGCCGACTTCGTGCGCGCATGCTGGGCCGCGAGTTGGCTAGCATATCGCAACCTGCGCTACTACCCAGCCAATCTGACGCTGGCCGCGGCGCAGGAACTGACAGCCATTGGTGTCTGGTACTTCGTGGGGCGATTCCTGAATGGCAGCGCCAGCGCGCAGGTTCGCGCGTACGGGGCGAATTATCTGGCGTATGTCGTCGTCGGCGTGCTGCTCAATCAGGTCTGCCTGGCCGCGCTGAACGGGCCATTCACCACCATTTCAGAGGCATTCTGGGAGAAGCGGCTGGAGACGTATCGGCTGGCGCTCCACGGCATCTGGGCGAATGTCGTCGGACGGCTCATCTGGGACACACTCTTCTCGGCGACGCTGCAAATCGCAGCGCTCGTGATTGTGCTCACCGCTGGTGGTGTCAGCCTGCACGCGAGCATCAACGTCCCACTCGTCGCGCTGGCTTGCCTGCTGCTGGTCATCGCCAACGCGGGCATCGGCGCGGCAGGAGCCAGCCTGTTCTTCCTGCTCGAAGTGAAGAGCGGGCAGGATCCGATCACCTGGGCCTATCGCTACCTGGTCATGCTCGTCAGCGGACTCTACGTCCCTCTGGCCACGCTGCCCATCTGGCTCCGCTGGCTCAGTGGCGCGTTGCCGCAGACGTATGGGCTTGCGGCCATGCGGACGCTGACACTGACCGGAGCCAGTTGGCAATCCGCCGCGCTCTGGGACAGCCTCGCGCCGCTGGCCATCGCCGCGCTTCTGTGCGCCGCCGTTGGCTATGGTATGCTCACCTTCGCGCTCCACCGCGCCGAACGGCAAGGCGGCATCGGCGTCGTGGTATGAGTCCGACACGTCCGCCAAGACATTGACAAGTATCGATGTATCGCCTACACTTGGAGCAATGAAGAGCATGTCCACCACAAAGCCAATTCAGCCAGCGCAGCGCTCGCGGAGGCAGATTACGCCATCCGATGCGGCGTGCTGTGGCGAAACGCCCATCGCGCAACCTCAGATAGAGGAAGGGCGCCTCGTGACGATGGTGGATCGCCTCAAAGCGCTGGCGGACCCGACGCGCTTGCGCATGCTCGAACTACTGGTCGCGCAGCCGGGTGAGTTGTGCGTCTGCGACATCACCAGCCAATTTGAGCAACGGCAGCCGACCATCAGCCATCACTTGCGCATCTTGCGCGACGCCGGGCTTATTCGCGGCGAGAAACGGGGTGTCTGGTCATATTATCAGGCGACCGAAGCAGGCATACAGAGCATGTCGACGCTGCGATCATTCGCATAGTCGCTCTTTTTTTGCGTCAACGCATCGAAGATGTTCGATGAAAGGAACTGAGTCCATGACATCGCAGGAGCCATCGAGCCAGTCGAACGCAGCGGAGGCCGCGAGCGCGGTCACAGAGCGCGTGCGTGAGCGATATGCGGGCGCCGCGCAGCGTGTGCTGAACGCGGAGAGTGGCGTTATTGGGCAGGCATCGCAGGGCGCGTGTTGTTCGGGTGATCCGTTCGGAGCCGACCTCAGCACAGGTAACTACACGGCTGAGGAGTTGGCCGCGCTTCCCGAGCAAGCGGCGCTCGCGTCGCTCGGCTGCGGCAATCCTACCGCGCTGATCGAACTGCGCGCTGGTGAGACAGTGCTCGATCTCGGCTCAGGCGGCGGCATCGATGTGTTGCTCTCGGCCAAGCGTGTCGGCCCCACCGGCTACGTCTATGGACTGGACATGACGGATGAGATGCTCGCGCTCGCCCAGGAGAACAAAGCCAAGGCGGGCGTCCAGAACGTCACGTTCCTGAAGGGGCATATCGAACGGATTCCGCTGCCAGCCAACACAGTGGATGTGGTCATCAGCAACTGCGTCATCAACCTCTCCACCGACAAGGGGCAGGTACTGCGCGAAGCGTGTCGCGTGCTCAAGCCCGGCGGGCGTTTTGCAGTCTCCGATGTGATCGCCGATGGAGCCGTGCCAGACGAACTGCGCCGCAACATGGAGGCGTGGGTCGGCTGTCTGGCGGGCGCGCTTGAAGTGGATGAGTATACGCGCCTGCTCACTGAGGCAGGATTCAACGACATCAGCGTCGAGATTACGAAGCGTTACACGGCGCTAGAGGCGGGACTCGATCCAAGCACGCTGCCCGAGGGATGGGAAGCGAGCGACGGCAAGCTCGCCAGCGCATTCGTTCGCGCGACCAAACCACAGGCGCCTGAACAAGAGGGCACAGTCCGACCCGAGCGCAATCGCCAGTTCACCTCGACCATACAGTTGCAGGGCCAGGCAAGCAACGCGTGCTGCGGCGGAACGGGTTGCTGCAACTGAGCGAGTATCGCCGCAGCGGTGGGAAGTCTCCCTTCCTCATCGCTGCGGCGCCGGAGCCTCGCTGAACGTGGCGTCTCGCATATCCCACACACGCGCTTGCAGGCGCGGAGCTGTCCCTGCGACGGAAGATGTGACGCGCAAGCGAACGGCGTCCAGCGCACGCGGGTAGACGCGTTTCGTCAGGCTCGCCTGCCCCTGCACGAAGCACTCCACCACAGAGTGATCGAAGAAGCAGGTGATGCGTAGCGGGTCGCTGGCTGGCAGTGTGAACGGCATCCACGCCGTCGCGGATTCCGTCGACCCGGCCAGGTGAGCACGCCTCTGCATGAGGTCTACTACAACCTCGGTGAGGGTCGCGCCGTCTTCCTCCAGTGTCAGTGTGAACATGCCATCTGCCTGATCTACGAGTAACTCGACCTCCCATTGGCCCTGCGAATTTGTGGGAAGTGTAATGCTATCATCGTTGGCGAGGCGCTCCACCACGGCGCGCTCAGTCGCCCGCAACCGCGTCAACTCAGGAATGGGCGCGACTGAGAACGGCGACGCGCCCTGGCTCGCGCTCAAGACGCGCGGCAGAGACATGACGCCAGACCACCCAGCGTTCTGCTGCGCCTGGTCGTCGCGTTCCTCTTTGATCCAGCCGATGACGAGTGGACGTTGCTGGCTATCGAAAAATACCTGCGGCGCATACCAGGCGTCGCCGCCATCCATCCGCTGCCACTCGTCCGGAGTGAAGCGCCCGTCGGCATAGTCGCCAACGCTGGCGAGCACGGTCACCTGAGGCAGCGCAGACATGATGAGCAGATGGCGGGCTCCCAGCGGGATGAAGTTGGGGCATTCCCACATCTCGCCCGTAGACCCATCGCCCACCGCGAGTGGATGCTGATAGTGCCAGTGCAGCAGATCACGCGAGGTATAGAGCAGCGCGGCGCCGCCTTGATCGCGAATCCCTGACCCCAGCAGCAGGAGCCATTGGTCGCCTTCGCGCCAGATGAATGGGTCACGAAAGCCTGGCGCTTCGATCGCTTGCGGCGCCCGCGCGTTGAGCGGGTTCGCGGGGTGCTTCTCAAATGCCTCGAACGACTGACCCGCGCGCGCCAGACACAGGTTCTCGCGCTCGTCATCGCCTTTCCCCGTATACAGCAGCGTCAATCGGCCACCATCGTCTACAGCGCATCCTGACCAGCACCCATCGCGATCATAGCCCTCTGGCCCCGGGACGAGCGCCAGCGGATGATATTGCCAGTTGACGAGATCAACACTGGTGGCATGCCCCCAGTGAATCGTGCCCCACAACGGTCCGTTGGGATTGTACTGGTAGAACAGGTGATAGACGCCTCGCCACTGAATCAAGCCATTCGGGTCGTTCATCCAGTTTGCGGGCGGCAGAAAATGATAGTGGGGGCGATGGGGATCGCTGAGCGGCTGCGAACTATCCTTAATGGGGGTCCTCTGCACGGCGGGCCTCTTCTACAGCGGTTGACTGGCGGCAAAACGAGAAAGACTTGCAGCCAAATATAGACAAGTCCGCGACGTAACGCAAACGCGCACGGACTCCCTTCGCGCTGAACTTCGGCGAAACGCTCAGATGCGATCGAACATCGGCGCGCATGCCTGTATGGTATCCTATGGAACATGCGACCTAGACGCGTATGCATGCGCTCGCTATTTCAAAGATCATTACGGTACATAAGGAGACGCAGCAGATGGCCGAAGACAACTTCACCCTCACGACGTTCTACGCCTCATGGAAGGAGTACCAGGATCACCTCGCAGCCACACTGGCTCCGCTGACTGACGAGCAACTCACGTTGCGCGCCGCGCCAGGTCTGCGCTCCGTCGGCGAGAACGCTATGCACATCGTCGGCTGCCGCATGTTCTGGTTCACCGAGGCGCTCGAAGTGGACGGCGGCGAGGAGTTGAAGGCGTACGCAAGCTGGAACAAGGCCGCGCTGGAGTTGGGGTCACCTGTACCATCAGCCACCGAGCTAGCGCAGGCTATCGACCGCACCTGGCGACTGATGAGTGATTGCCTGGCCCGCTGGAGTCCCGCCGATATGCGCAAGACGATTTCCGACGAGGAGGATGGTGAGCCTGTCGAGATTTCGCGCGCCTGGGTGGTCTGGCATGTTCTCGAACATGACCTGCATCATGGCGGCGAACTTTCATTCACCCTCGGCATGCACGGCATCCCCGCCGAATTCGCGATCTGAAACCAAGTTTACTTGAGTTGTTGGCGCCTGCGCTTTACGAACCTCACCCCCTGCCCCGCTCGCTCGCGGGCTTCCCTCGCCCGAGGTCGTCCAAAGCGCCGACCGCAGAAGCTGGTGGCGGGTCGGGGACATGGCAGTAACGCCTTATTTGCTGCGCTGCGTCGTCGCAGCATTGAGATGTGCATCCCGCCGAAGCGACGCCCGGCAACGTGGAGGGCCAAGCGCGGACGCCCAGTCGTGGCGTGCAAAGAAGACTATCGACAGCGGTACAAAGTGGAACGCAGCTTCGTCTGGCAGGGCGCCGTCCGGCGGCTCCTCATCCGCTGGAAGCGCCTGTACAGCGTCTACCGGAGCAGATTCGCTTTCGCCGTCATGCTGCTGTGTGTACGCCGGGCGACTACCCTCGCGTGCCCGATCCCGTCGGGGTATATCACGCGAGGGCGATGTACACGGCACAAACGTTCAACCATGTTGGAGCACGAGCGGCTCATGGCCGCATCAGCGGGTTAAAATTCTTTGGGGGTGAACAGCTTCCATTGCCCCTCGGAGATGACGTCGACGGCGCCATCAACCACTTTGATGGCGGTCTCGTCGTCGATCGCATACGCCGGACCTGAGATGTCGGCAGCCCACCTCTCCGCGTCGGCCATAGTGTTCTCTGGCAGGTCCGGGTTTCCGACGTGTGGGTAGATCGAGAAGTCGACCACGCCCAGCGTTCTGTCCCCGGCCGGGGAATGCCAGGTGACGAAGTCGTCTCCGATTCGAGGAGTCATCACCATGCTCCCGGCGCTTACACCCACCCAGACCGTCTCTCGCAGCGACGGCAGGAGGTCTGCGAGGCCAGACGCTCGCATCCAGTGGCACAAGTACGCGGCATCGCCGCCGTCGACCAGCAGGACGTCTGTCCCTCGGACCATGGGGACCCAGCGCTCCTCATCGAGGCTAGGCAGCGCAGTAAGCTCCAGCACTCCCATGGACTTCCACCCCAGTCCAACCATGGGGGAGCGAGGTTCTTGTCCGCTGATGAACCGCCACGCATTGCGCGGGCCAGCCATGGGATGCCCGTACACGGCCGTGGGAATGCAGAGGGCATCGCACTGGGCGATCGGCTTGCCCAGCAGCCCGACCAGCGCGTTGTGGATGCTCGCATTCGTGACGCCACCCGAGGTAAGAAGATACTTCATCATGCCTCTCCTATTGCCACTCCCCAGGAGTGAAGCCCAGGCGACGCCCAGGCGACGCCCAGGCGACGCCCAGGCGATGCCTGTCCCAAGGGACGACGATAGCGCCTGACGGGCCTGCCCGGCCCAAGTTGTACGGATTGCCTGATCTCTAGCAGCAGGCGCTTCCTCGAGCAGTACTGGTGGAGTGTAGCACACCTGTTCTAGATGGCACTATTCCCCGACTCGAAAGTAAGAGACTGCGCGCCGAGGAGAGGAGGTCACGGCATTCAGGGCCGATGGTCTCCACTGGCCGCAGTGACTTTCGAAACTGCCCGTAATATTCTCATCTATTCAGTCGAGCGGGTAGCGTCTCATGCCGCCATTCTAGGCGTCTTCTGGCGAACCGTTCGCGCGAGCCATCCGACCGTATTGACGAGCGAACTCACCGTGCTCGAAACGCTCGTTGCCCCACTGAGCAGCAAGTCGCCGGGCTGACGGTAATCACACCGCGCAACCTGGCGACTCCTTGAAGAACACTGCGACCACAGATTCCTAGCTTGCCACACCTTCGGTGAGGTCGCGCGACGCTCCTTCCGCGACGGCGACGAAGCCGCTGCCCGGCACGTAGTCGGCGCTCTGGTGGCGGAAGTAGGTGTTGTAGAGTTGCGCATAACGTCCGCCGCGCGCCAATAGCTCTTCGTGCGAGCCATCCTCGACGATGTGGCCATGATCAAGCACGAGGATGCGGTCAGCGCGCTTGATGGTGGAGAGACGATGCGCGATGACGAGCGCACTGCGGTTGGCTAGCGCCTCATCCAACCCTTCCTGAATCTGCGCCTCGGTCAGCGGGTCAACGCTGGCGGTGGCTTCATCCAGAATCAGGATGCCGGGCCGCTGGAGCATGAGACGCGTCAGCGCGACGAGTTGCCGCTGGCCAAGAGAGAGGCCACGTCCCAACTCGCCCACCTCAGTTTGCAGGCCATTCGGCAGCGCTTCGAGCCAGTCCCCGCCACCCACGCGCCGCGCAGCATCCACAATCTCAGCCTCAGTCGCATCTGGCCGCACATACTTGATATTGTCATAGATCGTGCCGTTGAAGAGGAACGGCAACTGCGGCACGACGCCAAGATGACGCCGATATTGTGTGAGGTTCAGCGAGCGAATGTCGCGTCCATCGATCAGGATGCGTCCAGCCTGGAACTCGTAGAAGCGCGCCACCAGCTTACCCAGCGTGGACTTGCCCGCGCCCGTATGGCCAACCAGCGCGACCGTCTGCCCAGCGGGAATGCGCAGCGAGAAGTCCGTCAGCACCGGCTCATTTGGCGTGTAGGCGAAGCTCACTCGGTCAAAGACGATCTCACCCTGAACGGTCTGTACGTCCTCATTGCCGGTCTGCTGCACACGTGGCGTCGCATCCACCAGCGCGAAGACTCGCTCAGCCGAGCCAAGCCCTTGCTGGAACTGGCTCCAGAAGCTGGCGATACCCGTCAATGGGAAAGTGAACAACTCGATGGCCTGCACGAAGAGGTACCATGAGCCAGCCGAGACATGGTGACTCGCCACCTGCGCGCCGCCGAAGTAGATGATCAGCACCGTGCCTAGGCCCGCGATGGTGCCGAGCAATGGGAAGATGGCGCTGAAGGTCAGCCCCTGTCGCAGGTTGACGACATACGACCGCTGGTTGACCGTCTTGAACTCGCCATAGATGGCGCGCTCCTGCCGGAAACTCTTGGCGACCGAGATACCGCTCATCGTCTCCTGCACGAGCGCATTGACGCTAGCTAGCGCCCGCCGCGCTCGCTGCGTGGTGACACGCGCGATACGCCGGAACGCCAACGCGACGAAGAAGCAGACCGGCGCGATGGCTACCGCGATCAACGCAAGCGGAGCGCTGATGTAGAATAGGGCAGCGGTCACGATGCCCACCATCATCACCTGGCTGACGAGGTTCAGGGTCAGCGTGACGACATTGGCGAAGTCTTCCGTGTCTGAGGTGACGCGGCTGACCACCTTGCCCGAGGCATACTCGTCGTAGAACGACATGTCGCGGGCGAGCGTCGCGTTGATGGCGTCCGTGCGGAGCTTCAGCACGACATCACCCACAGCGCGCGCCGTGTTGGACTGGCGGACGAAGTTGAAGATCCACGACAAGACACCCGCCAGCAACACAATGCCGACGATCACGAGGATGCTCGTCACACTGCGAGAGCCGGAATAGATGTCGATGCCACGCGAGATCAGAATGGGTAGCGCCGCATCGAGCAGCGAGGCGAACAGCACCATCGCCGAGACGAGCAGCATTGTGCGTCCCTGCGGCCTGAAATAGCCAAGGATGCGCCGCACTAAATCGCTATCTTTGTATGTGCGGTCATACGCTTCGGCGTCCAGACCGTCCATGATGAAGCCCACGGTTATCCTCCCCTGGCGCCAGTGCGCTGGCGCGCTTCAGGTCTGCTCGTCTAGTCGGCGACAGCGGTGACGGTTTCGTTCCGCGCGCTCTCGTAATGGCTGAAGATACGACGGTACAGTTCGCTCGACTCCAACAACTCGTTGTGCGTGCCGACTGCCGCCACCTGCCCCTGCTTCAGCATGACTACCTGATCGGCCCAGCGAATCTGCGAAAGTCGCGGCGTAATAAGGAGCGTCGTACGATCCTTCATCACTGCGCGCAGAGCCTGCTGGATGGCATCTTCGGTCGCGCTGTCAATAGCGCTGGTCGCGTCGTCCAGCACGAGGATACGCGGGTTCACGAGCAGCGCCCGCGCGATGGCAAGCCGCTGACGTTGCCCGCCTGAGAGTGTGACGCCACGCTCGCCGACAACAGTGTCATAGCCATGCTCGAAGCCCTGGATGAAATCGTGGGCCTGCGCCTGCTTCGCCGCCTCGATGATGCGCTCGCGCGTGACCTGCTCGCCAAGCCCGAAGGCGATGTTATCCGCGATGGAGCGTGAGAACAGGAAGATGTCCTGCTCGATGGCGCCGATCTGCGAGCGTAAACTGTCGAGCGTCCAGCCGTGGACCTCCACGCCGTCCACCAGCACACGCCCCTCGGTGGCGTCGTAGGTGCGATTGACCAGCTTTGTCAGCGTCGTCTTGCCTGAGCCCGTCTGTCCGACAATAGCGACGGTCTGCCCCGGCGCCACATGCAACGACACGTCGCGCAGCGCCCAGGGGCCACCCTCCTCATACGCGAAACTGACGTTCTCGAAGGTAATCTCTCCGCGTATATCCGCGCTGTAGCCCGCTAGATTCTCGTCGAGCTCCGTCTCCTCGCGCATGACGCTGAGGATGCGGTTCGCGCCCGCGACGCCAAGCTGCACCAACGAGAAGGTGAAGATGGAGATAAAGCTCGGGTAGCGCAGCAACGCCATCAGCCCCATGAAGGCGATCAGGTGGCCGAGCGTGAGTTGCCCATGACCGTAGAGCCACAGCGCCTGCAGGAAGCCGCCGACAATCGCGAAGGAAACCAGCAACAGCGGCAGGTAGCGCGCCTGAATCTCGCCATTCTTCACGAAGTAGTCGCGATAGAGGGTGGCGGCGTCGGCGAACTTGCGCCGCTCCTGCGCTTCCTGCCCAGTGGACTTCACGACCTCGATGCCTGTGATGGTCTCTTCCAGCCCGGCATTCATCTGGCCGAACTGCTGCCGCATGCTCGCGGTGACTGGCGTGAGCCGGCGCGTATAGTCGCGCACGGCGAAGATATAGAACACCGTGAAGATGAGCGGCGCAAGCAACAGCCGCCAGTCAATGAATCCGATGAAGATAATCGGGATGACCAGCGAACTCGTCGAGTCGAGGATGAGACTGACGCCCGGGTTGATCATCGGATTGAGTTGGCGCACGTCATTGGTGGCGCGCGCCATGATGTCACCGACCCGCTGGCGGTTGTGGTAGGTCTGGCTCTTGGCGAGCAGACTGAGGTATAGCTCCTCGCGCGCGTCGCGTTCGAGACGCTGGGCGATGACCTCGCTGCCAAAGACACCCGCCGGCCCGGTGATGAAGATGACCGCGACGACAGCCAGCGCTTCGAGCGCGATCACGCCGAGCGCGGCCAGGTCCGGATGTGGCCGCACGATCACCGTGAACGCTGAGCCAATCAGCGTTGGGGTGAATGCGGTCAGCGCCTGCGTCGTCACTGTGCCGACGAAGAAGATGAACAGGTAGAGCTTGTAGCGCAGGACATGAGAGATGATCCAGCGAATCGGCCCCCGACGGTCGTAATGGACTTCGTTTGCGACAGTGAACTCGCGGTTGGCCATGCCTGAACCCCTCCCTGTGATGGACGATGCCGCGTGTCAACCCCCTCCCCGAGGGTATGCCTTTTCAGGCGCACGAAGAAGAGTGTATGACGAATCGAACAAATATTTCAACGGGACAATCTACCTATTTTAAATAGTGGCGGAGATAGCCTTTTGGGTATAGCCCCTGGCCGTTTGGCTAGGCCCACTAGCGGGCGACGGCCAGTACGAGTCGCCCCACATATGTGTCCTATTCTGTCGGTGGGGCGCACAACCGGACATCGTATGAACGCTGTGTGGTACGCTGGCGGCGTCTTCTGTAGTGAAATGGAGTGCAGACTATGTCTTCGTCCTCAGACGCTCAAGCGGCGGAGGCTCCACGACCAGCAGCGGCGCGACCAGCCTCAGCCACGGTGATGGTTCGCACCCGCGCCGAGGGCGGCATCGAAGTCTTCATGGTGCGCCGTCACGTGCAAAGTGAATTCGTGCCAGATGTCTATGTATTCCCGGGCGGCTCCGTGAAGGACGCTGACCGCGAGGTCGAAAACGCGCCGGACATCTGCGCCGCTGCGGGCGAAGGGCCAACGGCGCTGGGAACGGGTTTCCGCGCCGCAGCAATCCGCGAACTCTTCGAGGAGGCCGGGGCGCTGATCGCGCGCAAAGATGGCCTGTCCCTCTCTGTGACGCTGGAGGATTTGCCCCGCCTGAAGGCCTATCGCAACGGGCTGAACGAGAAGACCACCACATTACTCCACGTCGCGCAAGAGGACGGGTTGACGCTGGCGACCGACATCCTGCTGCATTGGGCGCACTGGATTACGCCGGAAGCGTGGCCCAAGCGCTTCGATACGCACTTCTTCCTGGTCGAGGCCCCCATAGGGCAAGAGCCCGCCCACGACGACCTCGAAACGACCCATAGCGTATGGATCACACCTGAAGATGCGCTGGCGGGCTACGAGCGCGGCGAGTTCCCGCTCGTCTTCGCTACCATTCATCAGTTGCGTGAATTGCTCGGGCTGCGCGATATGGCGATGGCGCGAGCGCGCTTCAACGACACGATTCCGCAGACCATCATGCCGCGTATTGGGCATCGCGACGGTAAGGATGTCATTTTGCTGCCGTGGGAGTAGCGTAGACGCCCGTAGCTTCAGTGATGGGGGAGAGGAAGGGTCAGCATGCCACTGCCAGAGGATGTGACCGTTATACTCGCGCCGAATCCGTCAGCCATGACCGGGCCCGGCACGAACACATACCTCGTCGCGGGAGCTGATGGCTGCGTTGTGATCGATCCCGGGCCGCAGATCGAGTCGCATCTCGTCGCGGTCGCCGAGGCCGCTCGCGAGCGTGGCGGCGCGCGGGCGCTGCTCATAACCCACGGCCATCCCGACCACCTAGAGGGCGCGGGGCGACTCCGCGAACTCACCGGCGCGCCCATCCTGGCCTGGAGCCGCGAAGGCTCGCCCGTCGCCGATGAGACGCTGGCCGACAACGCGCTGGTCAGCCTCGGCGATCGGCGCCTGCGCGCCCTCTATACGCCGGGACATCGCTACGACCACCTCTGCTTTCTGCTGGAAGGGTCTGGAGTGGTCTTCGCTGGCGATCTGGTGGCGGGCATGGGAACTGTGGTGATTGCGCCGCCGGAGGGCGACCTGAGCGACTACCTCGCCTCGCTGCGTCGCCTGCTCGCGCTCGACCCAAACGACTTGCGACTGCTCGTGCCCGGCCATGGCCCCGCGCGCGAAGATACACGGGCGCTTCTGGAGGGATATATCGCACATCGCGCCGACCGCGAACGGAGCTTGTTGGCGGCGCTGGCGGAGGGTGATTCAGTGGCAGGTCAGCGCGTGCCACAACTGGTGGAGCGCATCTATACAGACGTCTCACCTGCGCTATGGCCTGTTGCAGCGTATTCGACTCTGGCAGGTCTACTGAAACTGGAACGCGAGGGGCGCGTGCGACAGGTCGCGGCTGAGGGTGCAAGCGTCGATATAAAGGCGACTGCCGCAGAGGGAGCAGCACTCGCGCTGGAAGGGGTCGTCGGGCGTCCTGAGGGGCTTGACACGCACTGGCGCTTGTCCTGACGACGCCTGTGTATTATGTGCTATAGTGTTTTGGAAGTTGATCTCGTACGCACCTCTTGCAGGGAGCCCATATCAGCCATGGCGTTGTGGTTGGCGGCTTCCGCTGATTCCCCTGTCACGAGGCGAGTGGCGCACTGGTTGACTCTTACTGTTCGGAAGGTATGCCGCGCGCCAGATACGACGCCCCCATACCATGTGTTTGAAGGAGCCTTTGTGGGCACTCGCATCTACGTAGGGAATCTGCCCTACTCTACCGACGACAGCCAGCTGCATCAGCTGTTCACTGCCTATGGCACTGTCGTCGACGCTCGTGTAATTACTGATCGTACGACTGGCCAGAGCAAGGGATTCGGGTTCGTCGAGATGTCGTCTGAAGACGAAGCTCGCAGCGCGATCGCTGGCCTCAACGGCACAATGATGGGCAACCGCGCACTTCGCCTCGACGAAGCCGCTGAGCGGCCCGCGGGCGGCGGCGGTGGTCGCTCTGGTGGCGGCTACGGCGGTGGTCGCTCTGGTGGCGGCTACGGCGGCGGTGGTCGTCGCGACGACTACTCGCGCGGTGGTCAGTGGTAGTCGGATATTCCGACATTGGGGGACACGCTCACACACGAGCGCAACCCTGAGCCACGCAAGGTCAGGATGCGCGCATCCTGACCTTGCGGTCGTTTCTGCCGTCTAAACGCGCACGCGACCAGGGCGTCGACGCGCGAACGTGAGGTAAAGGTAGGTGTCTGCGATGACGGAGCGGCATGACGGGGAGCTCTGTCATGTGAAGGACTGCGGCGCCCCCGCGACGGTGACATGTGAGGGCTGTAGTCGGCGCTACTGCGATGAGCACGTGCGCACGTTCACCATCGAACGGCGCGAGCAATCCACCCGTCCCCTCCTGGCGCTTGGCGCGGCGCCTCGCCTACCCACCCACACCGAAAGTTACACCCTCTGCGCCCGCTGTGGCGCCCGCCCCTTCCAACGCGTAGAGATTCAGTCGCCGTATTAGTCGCCGCGGCACGATCAGTCCCAGGTCAACAACTATGGATACGGCGTCTCTAGCGCTGCTTCCGACCTGGTGGCAATCGGCTGAGAAGATTGGCCGAGCCTGACGCCACCGCTTGTGTGCCATAATGCCTTCACCTGCCAATGGGCAAGGACACAGCGTACTACCAAATTCGCTTGGGAAGTTGGCGCATGCCCGCTACAAACCTGGCCCCCAGCCTGCGACCCGCCGCAAACCCTGCTCACTCGCGGGGCTCCCGCTCCTTGACGTCACTACCTACGGCGTGTCGACCCCAGAAGGCAAGAGGTCGAGGATGAGACTGGCCAACGCCAACGTCCGAACCTGAATGGGTATGAGAAGGAGGGACAATGGTAGCCGGCGATTTGCTCGCGCGGGTTCGCACCGAGGGTGCGCCACTGATCGATGGCGATCGTGCGACGTTTGTTTGGCAGGGAGAAGAAGCGCCCTTCCTGGTTGGCGATTTCAACCAATGGGGCTGGGCGCCAACGGACAGGGGTATACGCTCGGCGCATGTCGTCATGGAACGTGTCGCTCCCGGTGTATGGGCCCATACTCTCACGCTGCCTCGCGACGCCTATATCGAGTACGCCTACCTGCGTGACCTCACTGACGATTCGCGTGTCCGCGATCCATTGAATCCGCGCGTCATCTGGAACGGCGTGGACGCAGATAACCACTACTTCACCATGCCTGACTATCGCCCAACGCCACTGACTGAGACGCGCGCGGACGCGCTTCACGGCGACGTGACCGAGCACGTGATCGAGGATGAGCACCTGATCACCAGTGGCGCACGCACGGTCTACCTCTATCGCCCACCAGTCGAAGAACCGGTTCCGCTGGTAGTCGTCTTTGACGGCCAGGACTATCTCAAACGAGCCATGCTACCAACCATGGTTGACAACCTGATCGCAGAGCGCCGCATTCGCCCCATCGCGCTTGCGATGGTCGAGCATGGTGACCAGGCGCGCGTCGTCGAGTATGCGTGCAACGAGGCCACGGTGGCCTTCGTGGCCAGACGCGTCGTGCCGCTGGCGCATGAGCGGCTTCACCTCGTCGACCCACAAGGCCAGCCAGGCTCCGTTGGCGCGTATGGCGTCCTCGGCGCCTCGATGGGGGGCCTCATCTCGCTCTACACGGCGTTGCGTTTGCCACACATCTTCGGCCGCGTCCTGAGCCAATCCGGCGCATTCTCCTGGGGGGAGCCTGAACTCGTCCCGCTGATCGTGGACTATGCTCAACAGCGCCGCGAGACAGGGCTGAACATCTGGATGGATGTGGGTCGGTTCGAATTTCTGGCGAACTCCAACCGGCGGATGCGCGAGGCGCTGGTAAACGCCAGCTACCACGTGACCTACCAGGAATACTCGGGTGGCCACAACTATACCTGCTGGCGCAACGACGTGGCAGTGGGATTGCAGGCGCTCTTTGGCGTGAGTGGCGGGTAGGCGCGGCCACAGCGCGCTCGGCGCTGTATGCCGAGTTGCGACCGGAAGCGGGCTATGCTATGATTACGATTGCTGAAACAGATGATTGACATCCGGAAAAGATGCGCCACCCATGAGAGGGGTGGGCAGTTCGCCGCTGGGCCACCCGCGATACTCATTGAACGCGGGCTTCTACCACCTGCGCGGCTCGGCGCTCCGAGACGGACGGAGATCGACGTCCAGCGGGCTGGCTGGCGCGCTTCCCTTACGCCACAGGGATTCGTCGCGCACGCCAGCGCACCCGGCAAGCCATAGCGCACATGCCTTTCGCACGTCGCTCGCATGTCATTTGCCTGGGGTCACTTCGCGTAGGCCGACACCGCACACGCCGGAATGGACTTACGCCAAGCGGTGACAACAGGTTTCGTTGAAAGAAGCGAACGTGTCCACGCCAGAGTGGCGGGGCGCGTTCACAGCACACCAAAAGGAGGATGACGCTCCGCTCTGGCGCGTGATGCGCGTGGCTGTATGTCCACGAACTACCAGACCAGGCAAGCGGGTCGTCACACAGAACGCATGGCTCTCGAAAAAGAGATCAAGACCGAGATCATCACGGAACACCAGACGCACGAAGGCGACACAGGCTCGCCCGAGGTGCAGGTCGCGTTGCTCACCAAGCGCATTCAGGATCTGACCGCGCACCTGGGCGCCAACAAGCACGACTATCACTCGCGCCGTGGGCTCATGAAGATGGTGGGTCAGCGCCGCCGCATGCTCAAGTATCTCAATCACAAGGATCCCGAGCGCTATCGTGCGCTCGTGGCGAAACTGGGCCTGCGCCGCTAAGAGGCCTGGCCTACCGCACGCAGCCAGCGTGACGCTCGTGGCGTCGTTGCACTGGCTGCGTGGCCCGCGTCGGTGGCCTGGCGACGCAGCGCACGCAACGGATATGCGGCGCGCGTCGCTCGCGTCGCCGCAATCCCCCGCTCAGACTCGCAGGCGCCCAGACAATTCTTCAGGGATCTGGCGCAGGCCCTCACCATGGGCGCGCTTTCCCAAGGATTCCAGCGCGCCAGCCACTAGCGCACTGAAACGCATGGAACAGGCATGAACGCTTCCCGCGCGGTAGCGCCGCAAGCCAGAAGCGTTCGGAGGAACACATGATAGAAAAAACTACGACGACCATCGCCGGTCGCGAGTTTAGCATCGAAACTGGCCGCGTCGCCGAGCAGGCGGGTGGCGCAGTTATCGTTCGCTATGGCGACACGGTGGTGCTCGGCACAGCCACGGCTTCGGCCAGCCCGCGCGAAGGCGTTGACTTCTTCCCACTGACCGTGGACGTCGAAGAGCGCCTCTATGCGGTTGGCCGCATTCCTGGTGGCTTCATCAAGCGCGAGGGACGTCCTAGCGAGCACTCGATTCTCGCCGCGCGACTGACCGACCGACCCATCCGCCCGCTCTTCCCAAAGGGCTATCGCAATGACGTGCAGGTCGTGTTGACGGTGCTTTCCGCTGACCGCGAAAACGACTCCGATGTCATCGGCATCACTGCGGCGTCTGCCGCGCTGTCGGTCTCTGATATTCCATTCCAGGGACCTGTCGCCGCTGTGCGCGTGGGCTATCTGAACGATCAGATCGTCATCAACCCGACCGAGACAGAGTTGAAAGACAGCTTGCTCGATCTGGTTGTGGCCGCCACCGCAGACGCGGTTGTCATGGTCGAAGCGGGCGCTAAAGAGCTGCCCGAGGCCACGATGATCGAAGCGATTCGCCAGGGCCACGACGCGATTCAACTCCTTCTCCAGGCGCAGAACGAACTGGCCAAGAAGGCTGGCAAAGCCAAGCGCTCCTTCACCGCCGCGCAGCCAGACGCTGAGCTGCTCAAGGCCGTGCAAGACTTCGTGAAGCCACGCTTCGCCGCTGCCGTCAACAAGGGCACGAAGGCGGAGCGCGATGCGGCGCTCTCTGAGGTGCAGGAATCGCTAGCGGCAGAGGTCGGCGCGAAGTACCCCGAGCGCGGCAAAGAGATTAGCGGCTTCTACGAGAGCGAACTGAAGAAGTTCATCCGCGCGCAGATTCTGGACAAAGGTCTGCGCCCCGATGGACGCGGCCCGAAGGACATCCGCCCGATCACCTGCGAAGTGGGGTTGCTGCCCCGCACGCATGGCTCTGCGCTCTTCACGCGCGGCCAGACGCAGGCGCTGAGCCTCGTCACTCTTGGCACGCCAGGTGAGGGCCAGCAGGTGGACGGCCTCGGCTCCGATGAGAGCAAGCGCTACATCCACCAGTACAACTTCCCGTCCTTCAGCGTCGGCGAAACCCGCTCGTCGCGCGGCCCTGGTCGCCGCGAGATTGGCCACGGCGCGCTGGCTGAGCGTGCGCTGCTGCCAGTCATCCCCGAGAAGGACATCTTCCCGTACACCATCCGCGTCGTCTCCGAGATTCTAAGCTCGAACGGCTCGACCTCGATGGCGTCGGTCTGCGGCAGCACCCTGAGTCTGATGGACGCGGGCGTGCCGATTGCGGCTCCGGTGGCCGGTGTGGCGATGGGTCTGATCACCGAGACCGGTGAATCGGTCGCGGGCAAGTATCAGGTGCTGACCGACATCCAGGGCCTCGAAGACGCCATGGGTGACATGGACTTCAAGGTGGCTGGCACGGCTGATGGCATCACCGCGCTGCAGATGGACATCAAGGTCAAGGGCCTGACGCACGAGGTACTCTCGCAGGCGCTGACCCAGGCGCACGAGGGCCGCATGTTCATCATGGACAAGATGCTCCAGGCGCTGCCCGAGCCGCGTGAGGAACTCTCGGCCTACGCGCCGCGCATCCAATCGCTGAAGATCAACCCGGAGAAGATCGGTACGGTCATTGGCCCAGGCGGCAAGACCGTACGGCGCATCCAGGAAGAGACCGGCGTGAAGATCGACATCGAAGAGGATGGCACCATCCACATCGCGTCGATCAGCGGCGACGGCATGGAGCGCGCTGTCAGCGCAGTGCGTGCCTTGACCGAAGAGGTCGAGGTTGGCAAGATCTACACTGGCGTCGTTCGCCGCCTGGTGGACTTCGGCGCCTTCGTCGAGATTCTGCCGGGTAAGGAGGGACTCGTCCGCACGCCGAACCTGGCCGACTACTTCGTGAATCGGCCGGAAGAAGTCGTGCAGGTGGGCGATGAGATCACAGTCATGGTGATCGAAGTCGATCCGCAGGGGCGCATCAACCTCTCGCGCAAGGCTGCTCTCAGTGGCGAGATGCCCTCGCAAGAGGAACTCGAAGCCGAGCGCGCCCAGCGTGGCCCAGCCCGCCCGCGTATGGGTGGCGGTGGCGGCGGTGGTCGCTACGGCGGTGGCGGCGGCTACTCCGATCGCGGTGGCCGTGGTGGCCCTGGCGGTGGCATGGGCGGCGACCGTCGCCCACAGGGTGGTGACCGTCGCCCACAGGGTGGCCGCGACGACTATCGCGGCGGCCAGCGCTAGCCCGAGCGACCGCTCATAGTTTGCCACTTCGCGGCGGACAACGGAACTGCACAGTCCGTTGTCCGCCGCATTTTTGCGCGGATTTGGGCTATCATGGATGAGCACGAGAGACACACAGCGATTGAATGAATGAGTCACACGCAGGAGGACGGCGATGACGGCGCAGGAGGTTCTTGAAGCGGTTGCGGCTGAGGTGCGGGTATGCACCAAGTGCGACCTATGCAAGGGAACGAAGAACGGCGTGCCAGGCGAGGGCAGCGTCTCTGCCGAGGTGATGTTCATCGGCGAGGGGCCAGGCATAAATGAAGATCGCCAGGGGAGACCATTCGTCGGGCCAGCGGGGCACTTCCTCAACGAGTTGCTTGCCAGCATCGGCATGGATCGCTCGACTGTCTTCATCACGAATGTCGTCAAGCACCGCCCGCCAAACAATCGCGACCCCCTGCCAGAAGAAATCGCCGCCTGCGGAGAATATCTCACCCGTCAGATAGAGGCGCTGAACCCCAAGGTGATCGTCACCCTCGGGCGCTTCTCGATGGCTCGCTTCTTCCCTAACGCCCGCATCAGCGCGATTCATGGCCAGGCCAAGAAGATCGACGGGCGCATCGTCGTGGCGATGTATCATCCCGCCGCTGCGCTGCACCAGAGCAGCCTGCGTCAGACCGTCGAAGAAGATTTCCGTCGCAGCATCCCGGCGGCGCTGGCCGAGGCCCGGCGGCTTGCGGGCGAGGGCAAGCTGGGTGTCGCCAAAGACAAAGACGATCAGCGCGACGATGGCCCACCCCCACAGCAACTCTCGCTCTTCTAGCGACTGCTGGCGGCTACGTGACATGGATACGTAATGCAGCTCCGCGGGCGGCCAGGTCAACCCTGCGCCTCGCGGAGCATGCCGAACGGCAAGCTACTGCGCTGGTGGGCAAATCAGGCGTTGCTGCCCGGTCGTTGGGGTCGGCGTCTGGGCGATCTGCGCTTGATAGGCGGAGGCAAGACAGTTGCGCCCATTCCACTCGATGGGGTGCGGATCGAACAGTGTCCTCAGCGAATACGCGACGACGCCCGTCGCCGTCCCGTCCACTGTCAACCCAAAGGCATAGGTGTAGTAGCCCGCCACGCTCGGCTGCGTCACCCCCACCTCGACCCACAGCCTCTGTCCGGGCTGCAAGGTGACGGGTAACGGCCCATAGTTGTTAGAGCTGGTGACATCGGTGTTGGAGCCTGTCTGCGTCGCCGTCACCGAAGCGCCAACCTGCGCATCGGACGCGAAACCCGCATGCAGATATTCGTTCTCGAAGTCTGCCCCGCCACATCCGCCGCCTACAACGCCGCTACCAGGGACATAGAAGCCACTGCACCCTTGCCATTCCTGAGTCACCCCTGTCAGCGGGCTGATGCTGGCGATGCTGGCCTGCACCGCGCTCACCGTGTGTGCCTGACTCGATGGATTGCAGACGATCAGTACGTAGCCTCCGCCACCTTCATGCGGATTGGGATTCACCACCGCAACGGCCGAGTCTGTATACATAGCGGGGAAAGTATACTGCGGCAATTGAATCGGCTGAGCCGGTTGACTACTAGGAAGCTGCTGGTCAGGATAGGCTAGATTGCCAAGCCCCGAATATTGCGTCACGACTAACCCGCTAGCAGGCGAGAGCGGCGCAGTATCTGGAAAGTATTTCCCGCAAGCGCCCGAGGCAATCGTCTTCGTGGGAAGCTTCGGGAGTGACGCGGGGGTCGCGGTAGGTTGCGTGGTCGCCGTGGCAGACGCCGCTGTGCGTGTTGGGCTGGTCGACCCGCAGCCGCTCAACGCGACCAGCAGCAACGACACGCTAAGCGCGCTCGCGACACGACTGAGTGGGCGCATCTTTCACTCTCTCCTTCCATTGGCAGAACGACACAATTCTAGCCAGCGCATCCTTGCAGGGCGCGGCCTCCCGCAGCAAGCATAACGGAATGACCGCGAGCAGACTGTGAGCAGCGTCACAGTGCTGAGGGCGTGTCTCGCGGTATACCACGTATAGTGGAGGCTTGCTGAACGTGCGAAGCGTGCGGCGCCGCTAGGCTCTGCGTTGTGATTGCTCGTCGCGGCGGCGCTCGGCCTGATGTCGCGAGACGTGGACGGCATGGCCAATATGAGCGGTGCTACGAATCACCTCGAAGGTCTTCGAGAAGCCGCCCAGGACGGGGGTCAGCGCGAGAAAGTTGAGCACAGCGCCGACACGATCACGCCTGCGAACATCGGCGACGAGGTCACGCACAGCGCACATCGAACCAATCAGCGGCACGAAGCTGATGGCGACCTGCGTGACGGCGCCCGGCAGACCAAGCTCATCGGCGAAGTCGCCGAGAAAGAGACCAGCCGAGACATCGCCGATCAGCGAGCGTCGCCGTGGAGGCAAGGCGGCAGATGTGAGGGCCACAGGCGTGGCTGGGGGCGCTGGCCAGCGCTGCTGCGCGCTCTCGGGATGTCGCGGATCATAGAAATCAGGCGCTGGGTCTCGCGTCATAGGTAGCCTCGTTTCGCATCTTTGGAACCGGCATGCTGTGTGGAGCTGGTTGCAAGGTGATACGACTGGAACCGCCTCTCGGTTAGCATCGCCGCTCGTTCGTCGGGCTGAGTCGGTGTATACTGGGCAAAGGCGTATCGCACGGGATGAGAAAAGCAGCGCATCCAGCGACACGCCCACATGCCATGTGGCGGGATGTATGTGGTATAAGGGAAGGGATGTGCATGCGTAAATCCACGATTCTGATGTTTTGGGTCAGTGGTCTGATTTTCAGTGTGATTGGTATCTATCTCTCGCTCCAGATTCCACCTGATGAATTTCGGGCGCCCTTCTCGCCTCAGTCTCCTATCATCATTCCAATCGCGCTCATCCTCATCGCAAGCGTCTCGCACCTCATCGCGTGGATTGGCGCGCTTATCGCGGCCGCTCGCTACGGCGCCTGGGGTTGGCTAGTGGCGCTGATCTTCCTGAGTTCGCTCGGCATGCTGGCGTTCCTCATCTTCGGCCCGGATGAATACAGCATGGAGAACGACTACGAAGACTACGGCGACTACACCGACTCACCAGCATAGTCGCATCGCACGTGGCGCCCGCATCGCGCGCACGTCCAGCTGGCTACCAATTCATGTCCGCACAGGCGCGACACTGGCCGGAGAGGTCGTGCCGCGTCCGTAGCGGCTGAGTTGGGTGCGGCTCTACACTGGCATGCAGGCGGGGCGGCGCATCGCTCCACCAGAACCCGTCGCCCAATCGGCGCGGCGCATCCAGAGGTGGCAGACGATGAGCAAGACACAGCGAGATCAGCGCAGAGCCGCGCCGCGCGCCGAAAGCCAGCGCGCCGAAGATACACAGGTGAGCGTGATCACGGCGCCACAGGCGAGCGAATCGTTTTCGCCCGGCGAGCCGATTCGTCCGACACCGGGATTGAGCGGGCCGGGAGGCGCGCCGCGTCAATGGAGCTTTCCGGTCGGCTACAACATCGCGCAGTATCCTCGCGCGACCGAGCAGACCAGCTTCGCGCAACTTCGCAGCCTCGCCGCACTCTATGACGGAGCGCAACTCTGCGAGCGGGTCTACTTCAACATGCTGGGTCGGCTGGAGCTGCATATCACGCTGCGTACAGAGGCGATTGCGGAGGGTGAGCACGCGACATCGCCACAAATGCGCGAAGCCGCGCGACGCATTGAAGGCTTTCTGGAGAGTCCAGACCGCTCGCAAGACCTACGCGCCTGGCTCGTCGCCTTCGTGCGTGACCTGCTGGAGATCGACGCCGTCGCCGTCTACACGAGGCGCACACGCGGCGGCGACCTCTACGCGCTCGAATTGGTGGCAGGAGAGTGTTATACTGAAAGCATGGAAATACTCACTGATTCAGGCTGGAAGCGTTTCCCTGATGTGGACCTGGAGCGTGACCGATTTGCCACCAGACATCAGCAGACGCATGCCTTCGAGTGGCAGAAGGCGACCTACTTCCACAAGGCGGAGTGGGACAGCGTGAGTATGTGTCCAGGGACGTGTGGGCTTTGGTGATTCTCCTCGGCTGTTCTGACACAGTGGCGTTAGCTAGCTCTTAGCTGGCAGCTAACGCCACTGTGTTTGTCTCTGCGGCCTCCACCACGGTGTCTGAGGTCGCCAGTTTCGCCAGTGATTCGGCGCTGAAGTAGCGTCGTCCTACCTGCCATTCGTCGTGTTGTTCGGCAAGGATCATTCCCACCAGCCGCACAATGGCCGCCTCGTTGGGGAAGATACCCACCACATCCGTGCGCCGTTTCACTTCCCGGTTCAGCCGTTCCAGCGGGTGGTTGCTCCAGATCTGCCGCCAATGCTCGGGTGGGAACGCCAAATAGGCCAGGACATCGACCTCAGCGGCGTCCAGGAGCGCGGCCAGCTTGGGATAGCGTGAGCCGAAGCCATCGGCGACCTGCTGCCACGTCTGTCGCGCCATCTCCGGCTCGGGCTGGGCAAAGACCGTGCGGATGGTGGCCGCCACCAATTGGGCGGCGGACTTGGGAACCAGCGCCAGCGCGTTGCGCACGAAATGCACCCGGCAGCGCTGCCAACTCGCCCCCACCAGGACAGCGCCAATGGCTCCCTTGAGTCCTTCGTGCGCGTCACTGACGACCAACTGCACGCCGCTCAAGCCCCGCGCGACCAACCCGCGCAGAAACGCCAACCAGAACGCCCCCGCCTCGCTGGGTCCCACATCGAGCCCCAGCACCTCACGTTGCCCGCTCACCGCGTTGAGCCCAATCGCGATGACCACGGCTTGCCCGCTCACCCGTCCGTTGGTCCGCCCCTTGACGTAGGTCGCATCCAGCCAGACATAGGGATAGGCCGCCTCGCTCAGCGGGCGGGCGCGGAAGCGCTCCACTTCGGTATCGAGTTCCTGACAGAGCAGCGACACCTGGCTCTTACTGATCCCGTTCAAGCCCAGCGTTTGCGCCAGGTCGTCCACCCGCCGCGTCGAGACGCCTTGCACATAGGCTTCCTGCACCACCGCCACCAGCGCCCGCTCGGCGCGCCGTCGTGGCTCCAAGAGGCTGGGGAAGTAGCTCCCATCCCGCACGCGTGGCACGCGCAGCGTGATGCTGCCCACCCGCGTATCCCAGCGCCGCTCGCGACTGCCGTTACGCTCACCTTTCCGTTCAGGGCTGCGCTCATAGCGGTTGGCGCCGACCTGCTGCGTCACTTCCACCTCCATGAGCGCCTGCGCCAGCGCGCGCACGCCTTCACGCAAGAAGTCCACGTCATCGCACAGCTGCGCCTTGCGCAAGAGCTCGTCGAGTGCCATGCTAGCGTCATCGGCCATCCGGTGATCCTCCTCTGTCGGGCTGCTTTCACTACCCGATGAGAATCACCTGTTGGCCGCTTCCGTCAACCAGCGGCTATTTCCCACACTCTATTGGACACTATCC
>DASVZC010000023.1:0-4580 GCA_036391835.1 Ktedonobacterales bacterium
CGCTCGATCTCGATCTTCGAGACGGCGGCATTAGCCAGGCGTTTGTTGACCAGCGCGCGAATCTTGCGATCCTCAGCGAGCAGGTCTTTGTAGTCACGACGCGCATACCAGCGCGACTGCCAGCCTTCGATTACGCCAAGACGAAAGCCGGTCGGATTTACTTTATGCCCCAATCGAGCGCCTCCTCTGACCGACTACGCCCGCCGACGGGCAGCGCGACGCGCGCCCGCTGGAATGTCGGCTGGATCATCCGAAACATACACAGTAATGTGCGACGACCGACGCAGGATGCGCGAGGAACGGCCATGCGAGCGCGCGCGAACGCGCTTGATGGTGAAGCCCTCGTCTGCGACGGCATTCGTCACCCAGAGTTCGTCTGGGTCCATCGAATAGTTGTTCTCAGCGTTCGCTGCCGCCGACGCCAGCACCTTGTAGACGTCGCGTGCCGGAGTGTTCGGCAGGAACTTCAAAATCGCCAGGGCCTCACCTACGCGCCGACCGCGAATCGCGTCGGTCACGCGGCGCACCTTGCGGACGGGATGGCCCACGTTCTTGGCGCTTGCCCAAGTTTCCATCGTTTCCCTTAGCCTTCCCGCGCCCTAGCGCACCGAAGTGGTTCGCTCGCTCTTGCCGCCCGCGTGGCCGTGGAAGCGCCGCGTCGGAGCGAACTCGCCGAGCTTGTGGCCCACCATGTTCTCGGTCAAGTAGACCGGCACATGCTGCTTGCCGTTATGCACACCAATCGTCAGACCGACCATCTGCGGAATGACGGTGGACGCGCGCGACCAGGTCTTGATCACTCGCTTGTCGCCGCCCCGCGCCATCGCGCTCACCTTCTTGAGCAGTGAGGGATGGATGTAGGGGCCCTTCTTTGTCGAACGTGACATACGCTCTTGGTCTCCTCAGTTTCGACTAGCGGCCCCTACCAGCATTCCGCCGCCGGACAATGAACTTATCAGTGCGCTTGTTGTGACGTGTGCGGTAACCCATCGCAGGCTGACCCCAAGGGGTCTGTGGCTGGCCGCCGATTGGCGCGCGGCCCTCACCACCGCCGTGCGGGTGGTCAACCGGGTTCATCACCGAGCCACGCACATGCGGGCGGCGGCCAAGGTAGCGCGATCGACCAGCTTTACCGATGCTGATGTTCTCGTGGTCGATATTGCCCACCTGGCCGATGGTCGCCATGCAGTTCACATTCACCAGGCGCTGTTCACCGGAAGGCAGACGCACCTGAGCGTAGTCGCCTTCCTTCGCCATCAGCTGAGCCGCGCCGCCCGCACTGCGAACGATCTGCGCGCCCTTGCCGATGTACAGCTCGATGTTGTGAATGACGGTACCGGTCGGGATGTTCTTCAGTGGCAGCGCGTTACCCACGCGGATCTCGGCCTCAGGGCCACTCATCAGCTTGTCGCCGACCTTGATGCCGTGCGGGGCGATGATGTAGCGCTTCTCGCCGTCCACGTAGTGCAGCAACGCGATGCGCGCCGAGCGGTTCGGGTCATACTCGATGGAGAAGACCTTCGCCGGAACGCCAAACTTGTTGCGCTTGAAATCAATGATGCGATAGCGCTGCTTCACGCCACCGCCGCGATGGCGCGACGTAATGCGCCCCTGGTTGTTGCGCCCCGCCTTCGAGGTTTGCTTGCGCAGCAGTGAACGCTCTGGCTTTGAGCGCGTGATCTCCTCAAATGTGGAGACCGACATGCCGCGCCGCCCCGGGGACGTCGGCTTGTAATTGCGAATGGGCATACGAACCTCCCCGGCGGCTTACGCCTGCAACTCCGCGATAGACTGGCCTGGGGCCAGCGTCACAATCGCCTTCTTCCACGGGCGCTCTTCTTTATAGTAGATGCCCTTGCGTGTCCGCATGGTCTGCGCCTTACCAGGCATACGCATGGTATTGACGCGAACCACCTTCACGTTGAACAGCTGCTCGACGGCCGTGCGAATCTCGTGCTTGTTGGCCTCGAGCGCGACCGCGAAGGTATAGCGGGGGATAACGACACCGTTGGGGGTCGTCGTATTTTCGAGCATCACAGACTTCTCGGTGATGATCCCCTGCTTGATGACATCAGTAATTTCCATCGTCGTCTATCCCCTCGCCTGCGCGGCTTCCATCTCGCGGCGGGCCTTGCGGCGCGCGCCTGCGCGTGGGTGGCGCTTGGCGACCAGCGCGTCATCAGCTTCGGCGCCGAACATCTCGACGATGCGCTCGACCGTCGCGACTGGCATCAGCACCGCGTCATACTTCAGCAACTCGACCACATTGATCGAGGACACATGCCCCATCTTGATGCGATGGACATTGCGCGCTGAGAGGATGACGTTTTCGTCACGCTCGGGCATCAGCACCAGCACGTTGCGCTCCAGTGGCAGAGTCCCCAGGAGCTTCTCCATGTCCTTGGTGCGCGGCGCATCGAACGTCAGCTTGTCCATCAGCAACAGGCGGCCATTGGCAGCCTTGTCTGAGAGAGCCGAGCGAATCGCCAGACGCTTCACCCGACGCGGCAGAGCGCGATCATAGGTGTGCGGGCGCGGGCCAAAGACACTGCCACCACCCTTCCAATGTGGCGCGCGGGTCGAACCCTGACGGGCGCGACCAGTACCCTTCTGGCGGTAGGGCTTGCTGTTGCCGCCGCTCACCGCGGAGCGGTTCTTCGTCGAGGCAGTGCCCTGACGACGATTGACAAACTGAGCCGTGACGACCTGATGCAGCACCGCCGTATTGATCGGGGCGCCGAAGACGTAGCTATCCAGGTCTGCTTCGCGGAGGACCTGGCCCTCCATATCATAGACGTTCGCGGATGGCATCTTCTGTACTCCTCACCCCGCTCTAGGCCTGCTCGCGCGCAGCTCGCGCTGCACTTCGAGCGGCAAGCGCCATCTGATCGGCGCTCTTGCGAATGAGCACGATGCCGCCGTTCGGCCCTGGAATGGACCCCTTGATGACGAGCAAATTGCGCTCAGGATCCGCCTGCACGATCTCCAGCGCCTTCACCGTCACGCGCTCGCCACCCATGCGGCCAGCCATTCGCGTGCCCTTGTAGACGCGGCCTGGCGTAGTGCCAGGGCCGATGGAACCAGGGCGACGCGCGCGGTCAGACTGACCATGTGTGCGTGGGCCACCACGGAACCCGTGGCGCTTCATCACACCCGCGAAACCCTTACCCTTGGAGGTACCGATTAGGTCGACCTCTTCGCCCTCGTTGAACATATCCACTTTGAAGACAGAGCCAACTTCTGGCTGCTCGCCGACGACTTTGACCTCGCGCAGCAGTTGGAACGGCCCCATCTGGTCCGCCGCGCTGTGGCGACGGCGCGAGCTCTTTTGGCCCTTGCCCTTCGCGCCAGCGGATTCCGCCTCGTCGGCGGCTGTCTCGGCGTTTGCGGTCTCGGTCTTTTCCGCCGCCTTGCGACGCGCCTCCTGGCGGGCCTTCGCGCTCTCGCGCTGAGCCGTGTCCTTCTGGCGCTGAGTCTGCGGCAGCGTGTGGCCGAGGTGGCCCAGCATCGGCCGGGTCTCGTGGGAGACCTTCTTGTCGCCGAAGCCAATCTGCGCAGCCTCGTAGCCGTCCTTCGCCATCGTGCGCACCTGCGTCACAACGCAGGGGCCGGCCTCGATCACGGTGACCGGGATGGCGGCGCCGTTGGCCGCAAAGATCTGGGTCATGCCCACCTTGCGGCCCAGCAATCCACTCAACATTGCCCTAATTCTCCTGGGCGCGCAGTTCACGAGGCGCCTGGCGCTCGTTCGTCTGGCAGACATCGCGTATCACTCGCCATTGAGCGGCAATGCCTTGACAGAATCGTGCCCGCGAGGCTCTTGCGCTTGAAAGCGCTCACTCACAGACACGCGGCTACCCACTTCGCGGCCTCAGAAATCTCCTGAGTCCGCCACGTGGAGCCTCTCCGAGCCTCTGGCCCCTCGTACCGACGCCCACTTGTCGGCCTTCGTTGCGCGCGTTCCTCCCCCATCCGCCCGAGTGGCGAACGGGTGCGACGCAGCGCAACCCGTAACGTGCTGCTAGTAGTTCAGCTTGATCTCGATGTCCACACCCGCCGGAAGATTCAGGCGCGTGAGGGCGTCGACGGTCTTCGGATTCGGATCCACGATGTCGATCAGACGCTTGTGCGTGCGGATCTCGAACTGCTCGCGGGAATCCTTGTCGATGAAGGGGCCGCGGAGCACGGTCCACTTCGCGATTTCGGTTGGCAGCGGCACCGGGCCTGAGACACGAGCGCCAGTGTTCTGGGCAGTGTCGACGATCTGAGCCGCCGACTGATCCAGAATCCGGTGGTCGTACGCCCGCAGCCTGATGCGGATGCGCTGTTTGGTTGTGGTCGCCATACCCACTCTCTCTTTGTCGCGATGAAACGATTTCGCCTGAGCGTAACACGGTCGCGCGACATCGACCGCAGATTGGGCGCAAAGAATAGTTACGAACGAGTCACCCGCAGGAGCACGCTGGCCACCCATGTGTCTGCGCCTAAAGCGAGCGACCCGCCAAAGCACACCGGAAGCCCCGCTCCCAGGACGGGAACGGGGCCCCATAGAGTTAGATTTCGACCTTGGTGACGGCGCC
>DASVZC010000024.1:0-15499 GCA_036391835.1 Ktedonobacterales bacterium
AAGCGCCTTCCCCTGTCAAGGACGAGGGAAGGCGCTCGTGGTTCCACCTTGGTTCGCGGGGCGCGCCGGGGAGAGATCAGACGATCAGGGCAAAGCCAGACACGCCGCCGCCTCAGAACGCGCGTTAACGGGCGCACCCGCACGAGACTCACCGCGCGCGCCGCCTCACCGGATCGGGAGTCGAGACACGCGCGCTCGCCTCGCAGGCGGACCTAGTCACTTCGACGCGTCGCCCATCGGAAGCTTGCACCAAAGCGCTTCCGTCTCTGCTTGGGCGTGTCGGCGCCTACTCATCCAGGCCTTTGCCATATGTACTTGACAGTATATGTCATGCGGGTGCGGCTGTCAAAACCGGGCAGGCGTGATGGAAGGCGCCATGTCGGCTAGGGCTTGGCCGCCAAAATATGCTCAACGAGGCCAATGAGCACATAGGCGTTGGGGACGCCATATTTGGAGAAAGCAGCCCAGCGCGTCCCCTCTTTGCGGGTGATGGTAGCGTATATAGCCCCAAGTTTGACAGCGCCGACGTCGTTCCAGGGCAGGGTCTGATGACGAATGTTATCTAGAAGCCCCGCCGGAAGGACATGGATCGGACCAAACGGCACAGCCGCGCCTCCCTGCCATGCGGAGATGGCGCGCGGCAGTATTGTGGCGGCCAACATCCGCTGGATCGTGTCGCCCAGATGAAAGACTCTGCCAAATGCCCACGAGATGAATACTGTTTCACCGTTGAAAAGCTCAATCCGGTATACGTTGTTCGAGTACTGGTTAGCTGCGGGCGCGACGAGAGCAATCTCATTCCAGGCAATCGCGCGTGTCTTGCCGCCGCCAGAGAGAATCATGCCGCGTTCGAAAAGGTCGGCTCGAGTACCGCGCCACGCGTACCACTGCCAAAAGCAATAGATTGCCGCACCGAACAAGCCGACTATGCCAACTACGCCTGCCTGGGGATTCTTCTGATGCAATTCAGGTTTGGTGATCCCCTGGAGGATGATCCAGCCGAGGAATAGGCTCGCTGCGAGCGAAAGGATTCCTGTCAGTAAGGTGACTACTCTCAATACTCCGGCGCGATACTGGCCAACAGGAGCGCCGAATTGGACGTTGTCAGGCGCCACGCTGTGCGTCTCTATGGCGAAGCCCTCCACAAACTGTGCGGCAAAAAGCATCTGGCGCCTCCAGGGTGGAAGCGCCAGAGAGGTTAGCGGCCTACTGTCCGCCGCCTCTAATGTGGTTGACGAGCGCTACGAAGACGTAGACGTTGTCGACCTTCGCCATCGGCGCCGAGGCCCAGCGGATCTTTTTGCCCTGTCGCATCACGAGCACATAGCCGTTGCCGAATGCCACATGGCTGACGTCGCTCCACGGCAGCGTGTCTTTGCCATTCGAGATGCCCGCCTGGCTGACACTGTATTTGCCAAATGGCACGGTCGCGCCACTCTGATAGGCGGAGATGGCGCGCGGCAGTTGCGCGTTAGCCGCGAGCCGCTGGAAGGCGTCGCCCAGCTTGCCAGCATCGCGGAAACCGCTGTTGATGCGCGTCGAGTCGCCGTTGAGCAGCGCTACATCGTAGCGGTACGATGTCCAGACGGGGATGCCATAGTAGCGCTGCTGCACGATCTGCTGCTTGACGCTCGCGACATCTTCCCAGCGCCCGTTGAGCGTTTTGCCCGCACGCGAGATGATGAAGCCGTTCTGGAACAGTTGCGCGTGCGCGCCACGCCACGAGAAGAGCGTGTAGAAGCAGTAGAGCGCTGCGCCAATGAACAGCAGGCCAACGAAGATGCCGGAGATCTTGCCACCGGTGTCGCTTGCACTACTTGAAATAAAGACCGCGAAGGAGGAGAGGCCCATCGCCAGCACCACAACGCCAATGATGCTGAGGAACACACGGCGTACCGTGCTGCCTCGGTGCTCGCCGAGCGGTGCGCCATACAGCGCCGCATCTGCGGTCGGAGAGTTCGTCGCCATCGTGAGCGACTCCTTTCAATATGTGTGCGCAGGACGAGAGGGTAGGCTCGGCTGCGCTCCGGACTGCGCTCCGGACCGTGCCATTGTAGCAACGTTGCAGTAAAATACAAGACTCCAATTCTTTGTCAATCTGATGCCCATTCTTGCGATTTGGCGAGCAGAGATCAGCAGGCGGATGATAGCGAAGTGTGAGCTATTCACAGTGCGGTGGGTGTAACAGAAGCGATACTATGCGCGTAAGGAGATGACATAAGGGCAGTGTTTGGAGGTGGCGGCGCCGTTTGTGCGAGGTCTAGCCCTGGAGAGGAATAGTCCATTTATGTCATATACACCTGACCCACAGGATCAGTGGGGCGATTGGGATACACCTACCGTTACCGCGCCTCGTAGCCCACAGCGCACCTCGCCTCTGGGCGTCTATGGCCAGCGGCCACCAGCGCCAAGCAGGCCAACGCCAGAGCAGGCGCCACGCAAGGGTCCACGCTTTTCGACGAATGGCCGCTCGAACATCCCGCGCCATCGGCTCGCACGTTGGGTAGTGCTCGCGATTGTCATCGCATTGCTCATCACGCTGGTGGTGTCTGTGAATCGTGCGCTGGCGTTTGGCTCGGCTATCTCACCACAGTCTCCGCTTAGCACGCAGACGGGCTACGTCAGTGGCGTGGATCGTGTCAACGTTGTCGTGCTTGGCTATGGCGGCGCCGGCCATGATGGCGCCTATCTGTCTGATAGTCTGATGGTGATGAGCCTCGTACCTGGCGACCACGCGACGACACTGGTCTCTGTGCCGCGCGACATCTGGGCGCAGGTTCCGCCGAACTCCGGCCAATATGGAAAGATCAACACCGCGTTTCAGGACGGCATGACCAACGGCTACGGCAATTATTCGGCTGGGCAGATGGCGGGTGGCCTCGAAGCGGCGGCAAAGGTCAGTGATGTCACCGGCCTGAATGTGCCGTACTTCATGTCCATCAACTTCCAGGGATTCCGCTCGCTGGTTGATTCCCTTGGCGGCGTGGATGTCACCGTGCCGACCGCATTCACGGCGCGCTATCCCATCAACGACGACCCGCAGATCAACGCTGGCTGGAAGGTCATCCATTTCAGCGCTGGCCCGCAGCATATGAATGGCGAGCAGGCCATCGAATATGCCCGCGCTCGCTATGTGCTCTCACCTGCGAGTGAGGGCAGCGACTTTGCGCGTTCAGCGCGCCAGCAGTTGTTGATTCACGCCATCGCTGACCGACTGCGCAGTCCTGCGGCCTGGCCGGGCTTCTCGAACGCGATGGACGCGCTGCAGAAAGCCATCTATACAAACCTGTCGCTGGCTGATCTGAGCGCCTACGTGCTCAAGCTCGATCTGTCGCATGCCAAGCGTATTGGGCTGAGCAACGCCAACGTGCTGACGGACTCGACCAGTAGCGATGGGCAGTCGATCTTGCTGCCACAGAATGGCGACTGGAACACGGTCAAGCAATACGTCAGCAGCGGCCTGGCGCAGTAATCCGCGAGCGCTGGGCTTCCTGCCGCTCGGGCGACGGGGGCAATACGGGCGATACAATGAACGCATGACTGCGGTTGGCGTAGACTCCAGCCGCCCATGTATCGCCTCTCGCTGCTGTCTCTGGCTGAGAGAGGCCAGAAGGGCTCACGTTCCACATGAAACTCTCGCGCTCAGAAGAACTCTTCGCGCGTGCGCGTCAGGTCATTCCTGGTGGGGTCAATAGTCCCGTGCGAGCGTTTCGCGCGGTTGGCGGCCAGCCGATCTTCATTGACCATGGCGCCGGCGCTTACCTCTATGACGTTGATGGCAATTCGTATATCGACTATGTCGGCTCGTGGGGGCCACTCATCTTCGGCCATGCCCGCGCGGAAGTGGTGGACGCGGTGACCCGCGCCGCCCAGCGTGGCACGAGTTACGGCGCCCCTACCGAGGCGGAGACACAACTCGCGGAACGCGTGATCGAAGCGATGCCGAACGTCGAAATGGTGCGCTTCGTCAACTCTGGCACTGAGGCGACGATGAGCGCTCTGCGTGTCGCTCGCGCCTTCACCGGTCGGCAGAAGATCATCAAGTTCTCGGGCGGCTATCACGGCCATGCCGATCTGTTGCTGGTTGCGGCTGGCTCGGGCGCGCTGACCCTCGGCACGCCAGACAGCCCAGGTGTGCCTGCCTCTGTCACGGCGGAGACACTGTCGCTCCCCTATAACGATGTCAATGCGGTGCGCGACGCGTTTGAACGCTACCCGCAGGACATCGCTGCGGTGATCGTGGAGCCGGTGGCGGGCAACATGGGCTGTGTGCCGCCAGTCGCGGGCTTCCTGCAGGGATTGCGCGACCTGACCACGCAGTATGGGGCCGTGCTCATCTTTGATGAGGTCATGACGGGCTTCCGCGTGGCGCATGGCGGCGCGCAGGCGCTCTATGGCATCGTCCCTGATATGACCTGCCTCGGCAAGATCGTCGGTGGTGGTTTGCCAGCGGCAGCCTATGGCGGCAAACGCGAGATTCTCGAACTGGTGTCGCCCGCCGGGCCGGTCTATCAGGCGGGTACACTCTCTGGCAATCCGCTGGCGATGGCGGCTGGCATCGTCCAACTCGACCTGCTCAAACAGCCGGGAGTCTACGAGCGCCTTGAATCGCTGACTGCGACTCTCTGCGAGGGCATCGGCTCGGCCGCGCGCGCTGCCGGAGTGGATGTCTATCAGACGCGTGTCGGCTCGATGTTCACCACCTTCTTTACCCCTACATCGGTGGTGGATGAGACGACGGCAAAGACCTCGGACACAGCGGCATTTGCGGTGTTCTTCCGTTCGTTGCTGGAGCAAGGCGTGTATACCGCTCCATCTCAGTTCGAGGCAGGGTTCATGTCGCTCGCTCACTCTGACGCCGATATCGCGCGGACAGTGGCGGCTGCGCAGGTCGCCATGCGCCAGGTAGCGGAATACCAGCGCTCGTTGTTGAGTTGAGTCACGCATCAAACTGAGCTGAAAACAACTGAGCGTACGCAGCGTGCCACCGGCAGAGGCGCCCAGCGCTTGCTCGGTGGCGCTGCTGACTGCGAGCACCCACAAGGTGGCGAGCGGTCATCTCCGCTACCGCCTGCTTCAACTCCGCCAGTGAGCGACTGCACAGCACCACCTCTGCGCCCTCGCACGCATACACGTGTACGATCGCTAGACCCAGGCCGCGCGTGCTGCCCGTCACCACCGCGACCTTCCCGTCCAGTGCTCCGACTGAAGCAGCGCCAGAGGAGGCAGCCGCGGCTGTTACCACGCTTGTACTGTACATCTCTCGCTAGTTCCTCGCCCCCGTCAGAGCCAGGAAATCGCGCTGGGATCACGCCTGGCTACCAGCGTGGACCTCGAATCTGTGAGTCACATGTGATGCTGTTGGCGTCGGCCGTATATCGTATGTGAGGGATCGCTCAGCCAAATTGTATACGGGCGCCCATAATGCGACTATATGCGCGACGACAAGACAAGCAGCGCGCCTGGCTAGAGCGCTGCTTCGTGGTGAGGAGGATGAATCCGATGGCATCTGCGAAGGTCCCCTGGCTGCGAGCCGGGGCAATTGGCGTGAGTGCGGTCGTAGCGCCTCTAGCGGTCGGCATTGCCTACAGCGCACTGGCGGTCGATCATGGGGTCCCGCTCGCCCCGGCGATCAAGGCGGAGCGACGTACACTGCGCTCCACTCGTGCTGGTCAACTGGCGTACTATGCTGATGAGCGTACTGCCGGTCGGCCACTGCTGCTGGTCCACAGCGTCAATGCCGCAGCGTCTGCCTACGAGATGCAGCCGCTCTTCGAGTACTATCGCAGCCAGCGACCTGTCTACGCGGTGGACCTCCCTGGCTTCGGCTTCTCCGAGCGCGCTGACCGCGACTACACGCCGTCCCTCTACACGGCCGCGTTGCTCGACCTGCTGCGGACCATCACATCTGGACGCGAAGCCGCAGATGTCGTGGCGCTCTCACTCGGCAGCGAGTTCGCCGCTCGCGCCGCACTGGAACAGCCTGACCTCGTCCGGTCGCTGACGCTCATCTCACCTACGGGACTCACGGCACGCACGAGTCGGAATCGCTCGGAGCGGGCGGGAGCCAGCCCAATTGGCGGGACGCTGAACCGCGTCTTGCGCTTCCCGCTGTGGAGCCAGGCGTTCTACGATCTGGTCGCCAGCAAGGCTAGCATCCGTTATTTCCTACAGATGAGCTTCGTCGATGAGCCGGACCCTAGGCTCGTCGCCTATGCGTATGCCACGGCGCACCAACCGGGCGCCCGCTTCGCGCCGTTGGCCTTCCTCAGTGGGCGGCTCTTCTCACCACATGTCCGCGAGGAGGTCTACGAACCGCTCGCGCTGCCAGCCCTAGTGCTCTACGATCAGGATGCCTTTGTGCGCTTTGACACTCTGCCGGACCTGCTGGAGCGCAATCCGCGCTGGCAGGCGGTTCGCCTCAGCCCGAGCAAAGGACTGCCGCAGTTCGAGCGACTCGACGCGGTCATTCGCGCGCTCGACACGTTCTGGCAGGCAATTGGAGCTAGCCGGGCCGAAGAAACGCCACGACGCCCATAGACCATGCTCATCACAAAGGATCGACAGGCAGACGATGCTCCCACGCGTGCGCGCCACCAACTTGGAGCGGCGCCCCTTTGTACTGCCCGATGATTTTGAAGGAGCGCAACCTGGTCTTGATTGCCTTCCGGCGCGAACAGCAGTTCGACATCGACACCTGGATTCCCATTGCACAGCGGCATATGCAACGGCGCCCGGATGTTCGCTACTATGAGTTGCCGACCATCAGTCGAAGCATCCCGCTCCCACGCTGATGGCTCGATGAGGCCATGCGCGCCGGCCGCACAGGGATGCGCCCAAGGTGGCGCTGTATGGCGTGCATGCACAAGTTGTTGACGATCCTCAACGCGATCTGTCGGCTACCTCCCGCCGACGTCCTGCTCCTGCAGGGAACAACTGAGAACACCGCTGCTCTCCTTATTAGGGGGGACCCCGCGAGCTAGCAAGGCAGGGCTGGGGGGTGAGGTCGCGCCATGCCAATGACCGAGCCAAAATCGTTATCACGGTCAGTTATCACGGTCAGAAGAGATCGTCACATCGCTTCACAGAACTCTGGAATATTCAGATGTTGGTAGCAATGAACGCTTATTGGCGCCGCTTATGCGATTAAGGGCTGTGTTCCGACGTCGACCCCCAAATGAATTGGAGGGACGACGGAATTGAGCACAGTTTGAGGTGCGTCGCCTGCCGTGTTTGGCGCGACGTCCATGTGCGTAAGAGGAGAAAGCTATGCTACTCAACATCATTCTCTGGCTGGTACTTGGAGCGCTCGCCGGATGGATCGGCAGCAAGGTTGTCAACGGTACGGGTCTGGGCCTGATCGGTGACATTGTCGTCGGTATTATCGGCGCCTTCATCGGTGGGTTCATCGTCAGCTTGTTCGGTGGCGCGGGTATTACCGGCTTCAACATCTGGAGCCTGCTCGTCGCGATCCTCGGCGCGATCGTGCTTCTGCTGATCGTGCGGCTGTTCACTGGTGGCGCCCGTCGCCGCGCTGTCTAGCCATCTCGCGCCAGCGGAATGGCGCAGCGACCCTGTGTGACATTGCATGGTCCATCGGGGGTGACTCCGATGGCCCATCTTGTTCATTTTGTCCCGAGAGGCGCAGAGAAATCCCGAGATATCTGCAAAAGTCTATCTCTGGCCTCATCTTTGCGATATCACATTGCGACGCATAGGCGGACAGTGTCCGCAGGTACGCCAGGGTACCTCGTCAATCAATTGGAAGGAACTGTAGGAGTGACCACATGACGACACCAATGCGGCATGGAGCAGCGCAAGCCGAATCACATCTGTCGCCACGGATTCTGGTCGTTGATGATGATCAAGACATCCGCGAGACACTGAGACTTGCGCTCGAAGATGAAGGGTACGAGGTCGAAGAAGCCGAGGATGGTGTCGAAGCCCTCCTGTTGATGCGTGATAGCGCTGGTCCGCTCGTCGTCATCCTCGACTTTCGTATGCCGCGCCTGAACGGTCTGAGCGTGCTGCGGCATGTCAATACTGCCAAGTCGCCTGCAGTGCATCACAACTTTGTATTGGTCACCGCGAACCGTGCGATGCTCTCCACAACTGGTCTGAAATTGCTGCAGCGCATGGATGTGCCGATTGTCGAGAAGCCGTTTGACCTCAACGATCTACTCGACCTCGTAACCCGAGCCGCTGACGCCCTCTCGCAGCAGGCTGAATAGCGACTCTGTGCGCTAATGACCCGCGTGCGCGCCGAAATAGGCCAACGCGAGGTACAGCGCCCAGGTCAGCACGCAGGCGAGGACAACAGAGCCATAGCAGCCCAGCAAGCCCCGTCTGCGGATGTCGAGCGCCTGCTTTAGTTGCTCGTCCATATCTGCCGGATCTGTCTCGATCTGCGGTGCGATCTCATGCAGCTTGCTCAGGAGCTTGCGAAAGTCCGCGACATTGCTCATGCCCTCTGCGGCGATGACTGTCGTGTCGTCGTCAAGTTCGAGCATCAGAATTAGTTTGCTGGGAGTGGGATCACCCGGCGTCAACACTAGTCGACGAATCGTCGAGAGGTCGAAATGATCGGCCTCAGCTTCCTCACGCCGCAATACGACGAGACTCTCAGGAAAAAGTTGCAGTTCTTTGCCCAGACCATAGCGCACGCTCGCTAGTGGTTGCTCGCTGTCGGGTTCGGCTGCCTCATTGGTGGGTGGCTGCTCCGCTGGTTCTCCTTCGCTGCCTTCGCCGTGGAATCCTGGTATCTGAGGTTGATCGTCGGCCATGTCTGGTTTTCTCGCTACCCACTCTCGTCGCGGGCTCTCCGCGCGTCGTGGCGCTGCGGCGCCGTAAGCTATTGTAGCACTGCGGGGCCGTCTGTACCCCCATCGCTGCCAGTCGTCACATTGCGCTGCTTGCCGCGTTGGCTGGCGCGGGGCTATACTCGCGAGTGAGCGCGTCGCGTTAGAGCGGGCGCCAGAAGACCTCAACGCTGAGGGAGGAGATTCGCCCAGATGGCCGTCCTGGAGAGCCACATCGATCGCGACAGCGCCGCCTATCGTGAGAGCCGCGCCTATTTCGAGCAATTGACCGCCGAATTGCGTGAGCGGTCTGAGCAGGCGCGTGGTGGAGGCGGCGCGGAAGCCATCGCCAAGCATCGCAAGCGCAACAAGCTGCTGGCGCGGGAGCGCATCGAAAAGGTCTGCGATCCAGATACCCCGTTCCTGGAATTCAATCCGCTGGCTGCCTGGGACATGTATAACGGCGAGGCGCCATCAGCTGGCATCGTGACGGGTATCGGCGTGATCGAAGGGCAGGAGTGCGTCATCGTCGCTAACGACGCGACCGTGAAGGGCGGCACGTACTTCCCGCTGACCGTCAAGAAGCACCTGCGCGCCCAGGAAATCGCCGAGCAAAACCATCTTCCCTGCGTCTACCTCGTTGACTCCGGTGGCGCGTTTCTGCCTCTGCAGGCCGATGTCTTCCCCGATCGCGACCACTTCGGGCGCATCTTCTACAATCAGGCGCAGATGTCTGCGAAGCATATTCCGCAGATCGCGGCGGTGATGGGCTCCTGCACAGCGGGCGGCGCCTACATCCCCGCGATGAGTGATGAGACGGTGATCGTGCGCGGCAACGGAACGATCTTCCTTGGCGGCCCTCCGCTAGTGAAAGCGGCGACTGGCGAGGAGGTCAGCGCCGAAGAATTGGGCGGCGCTGATGTTCATAGCCGTCGTTCAGGTGTCACCGATCACCTGGCGTTGAACGACGAGCACGCGCTGGCGATTGTCCGCAGCATCGTGAGCAATCTCAACCGCCGCAAGACGTATCCGTGGGATGTCGCTGAGCCGGAGGAGCCTCGCTACGACCCACGCGACCTCTATGGCATCGTGCCGACCGACCCACGCCGCAGTTTCGACGTGCGCGAGGTGATCGCACGGTTGGTGGATGGTAGCCGTTTCCATGAGTTCAAGGCGCTCTATGGCGAGACGGTGGTCTGTGGCTTTGCCCGCCTGATGGGCTATCCCGTCGGCATCATCGCCAACAATGGCATCCTTTTCTCTGAGAGCGCCGTGAAGACAGCGCACTTCATCGAGTTGTGCTGCCAGCGCAAGACCCCGCTGATCTTCCTGCAGAACATCACCGGATTCATGATCGGCAAGCAGTACGAAAATGGTGGCATCGCCAAAGACGGGGCGAAGATGGTGATGGCTGTGGCGAATGCGCAGGTGCCAAAGTTCACCGTCATCATCGGTGGTTCGTTTGGCGCGGGCAACTATGGCATGTGCGGTCGGGCGTATAGTCCTCGCCAGTTGTGGATGTGGCCGAACGCGCGCATCTCGGTGATGGGTGGCGAGCAGGCGGCCAGCACGCTGCTGACGGTGCGCATGGAGGGGCTGGCGGCGCGCGGCAAGACGATGTCGCCCGAGGAGCAGGCGGAGTTCAAGGCGCCGACGCTGGCGAAATATGAGGCCGAGGGCAACCCCTATTACAGCACGGCGCGACTCTGGGATGATGGCATCATCGACCCGCTCGACACCCGCCGCACGCTGGCGCTGGGCATCGCGGCGTCGCTCAATGCGCCCATCCCTGAGACGACCTTCGGCGTCTTCCGCATGTAGGCGCTCAGCGTTAGGCAGGTTTCAAGACCGTTTGTAGCTGCCGGAGGAATACGGACGACGGGAGCGCGCGGAATACTGCGTCACGCGCGCTCAGCGCCCAGCGTTGTTCCATCTGGCCCATGCGTCCGATGCGGCGCGAATCCGCGACGACAGCGTTGGCGCGCTTGAGCCGCCGCGCTTCGTAGGCATGGAGCGCTGACGCTAACGACCTCTCCGCGCTGAGGCAATCCGCCAGCACAACGGCGTCTTCGATGGCCTGGCACGCGCCCTGCCCCATATTCGGCGTCATGGGATGGGCAGCGTCGCCTAGCAACGTCACACGGCCCTGGCTCCAGGTGGCAAGCGGTGGGCGATCATAGATGTCGTTGCGCAGAATGGCGGATTCGTCCGTCGCTTCGATCAGCGCAGGCGCAGGCGCGTGGCATGTTCCAAACAGGGCGAGCAGATCACGCTTCAATTCGCCCGGTTGGCTGTGCATTTTCTCTGGGGTGTTCAGCGTCCCAAACCAGTACACGCGGCCATCTGTCAGCGGCGCTACCCCAAATCGCTTGCCAGCTCCCCAGGTTTCGGTGACATCGTGCTCTGTGCCGGCAGGGAGCGCGTAGTGCGCGATGCCACGCCACGCGGTGTACCCTGCATAACGTGGCTCCGCCGCTCCGAACATCTGCGCGCGAATGACGGAGCGCAGGCCATCCGCGCCAATGAGCAAGTCGCCAGTGGCCTCACGCCCACCGGAGAGGCGCAGGCGTACCTGCGCGTCATCTTGCGCGAACCCGTCGCAGGTCGCGTCTGTCTGGAGGACGCCAGACCCGAGCTCCGCGAGCAGCGCAGCCTGCAAGTCCGCGCGATGCACGGCGACCATCGGCACGCCGTACTGTTTCTGTAGGGCCTCGATCGGTGTCTGGAAGATAGGACGGCCATCCCACGAGAGGAAGCTTGCGCTGCGCATTGGCTGGCCAATGCGGTCGACGATGTGGCCAAGTCCAATCTGCCGCAAAGCGCGAAGCGCATTCGCAAAGATGGTCAAGCCTGCTCCGACCTCCACCAGCGCTGGCGCTCGCTCATAGACGGCGACGGCGAAGCCCGCGCGTTTCAACGCAATCGCTGCCGTAAGCCCACCGATGCCTCCACCTGCGATCAGCACTCGCCTCGCCGCCACCTCGCGCATCTTGCTCGCCCTCCCCTCGATGCTGTGTCACCCGCAGGCAAACCTGCCTTACGCGCCAACGAATACTGGAGCACGCTTCTCCAGGAACGCTCGCAGTCCTTCGTCGAAGTCGGCCGAGGTGGCGCAGGCGACGAATCCAGCAATCTCACGCGCCAGCCCATCTGACAGGTTGAGATCGAGGCCGCCACGGATGGCGCGCTTGGCGGCTGTGAGCGCGATGGGCGCATGGCCGCTGATACCCTGCGCGATGTCCAGCGCGGTCGCCTCGGCCTGACCTACCGGCGTGATGACATCCACCAGACCCCACTTCTCCGCCGTGAGCGCATCGATCTCGCGTGCGCCCAACACCATCGTCAGCGCGTGCCCCATCCCGATCAGGCGGGCGATGCGTTGTGTGCCGCCATAGCCTGGGATGATGCCGAGTTTGACCTCGGGCATGGCAAGACGCACGTCGCTCGCCGCCACGCGAATGTCGCAGGCTGCCGCTGTTTCCAGCCCGCCACCATACGATAGCCCCTTCATGGCGCAGATGTATACCTTTGGCGAGTGTTCGATGGCGTCGATGACCGCGTGGACACCTCTGAGCCATGCGGTGGTGTTCTTGGCGCGCTCATCCCAGGCCGCGACGGTTTCCATCTCGCGGATGTCGGCGCCGACCGTATAGAGATGGTCACCCGCGCCGCGAATGATGACCGCGCGGATGTCATGATCGGCGTCGAGTTCGCGGACATGATGCCCCAGTTCTTCGAACATCTCCGTGGTCAGCGCATTGGTTGGTGGGTTGTCGAACGTCAGTGTCGCTATGTGGCATGCGCGCTGTAATCGTACGGTTCCCATCTGTCCTCGCTCCCCTCACTTCCCAACTCCCGCGGATGAGCCTCATCTTGGACCTTCGCGGCAGGGATGGTTGTTGTCCAGCTTTCAAGAGCGAGTGTACGCGCGTGTCGTTCCGGTCGCGTTACGAAGACCGTTACGGCGCGCCGCTTGTGATCATGGTCACAGGGGAATGTGGAGAAAAGCGACATCCCCTGTCTGCGTCCGTAGTGGATGCGCTGGACAGGGGATGTGGAAGGTTGGAACTGGCGACTAGACGGCGGCGCTGTCGGCGACTTGCAGGTTGGAGATGACGACACCACGCACACCGGGGATGCCCGCGGCGGTATCTTTCGCCTTGTATTTGGTCTTCGCATCAGGCACGACACCACTGAGATCGATCAGCCCATGCTCGCAGAGCACGCCAATGTTGTCGAGGCCCTTCGCGGCGAGCGCCTGCTCGACCTGATCTTTGAGCAGGTCGGTGTAGACGATATGATCGTCGATGTCTACCACGCCAGGCGTCTGGGCGAGCGCGGCGCGAGCCTCTTCGCCGATGGCGCTGAACTCGGCGCGGCCATAAAGCGAGACGCGGCCAGCCAGCACTTCGTAGGTGAGCGCATGCCGCGCGACTGGCGAGAGAATCGCCTGATCGAGGGCGCGGCCGACATTACGCGCGATGGCCGCGTCACTCATGTAGACCGGAGCGACGCTCACTTGCGCAGGGCTCATGCGCAGATCGAGTTCGGCCTCGGCGCGGGTTCCGCGCTCGACATAGGCCCCCAGGATCATCTCTCCGATGGGCAGCGCGAGCGGAGTTGCGCGCCCTACCATTGGTACGCCGCCAGTAGCGCGGACGATGACATGGCTGGCATATTCGACGCCGTCAACCTTGACCACGCGCACGCCCAACAATGCGAGGTTCGCGTCGCTGCGGGAGTCGTGGGAAAGGCCAAAGGTGGTATCGCGGGTCAGCACGAAGGCTCCATCAACCTCTGTGCGCAAGTCGGCTTCATTCTCAACCGGCTCCGCGCGCCAGGCTCCCTCCTCAGGCAGCAGACGCACGGCCACACAGAGCAGGTTTTCTGGCGGCTCAGGTGACTTCGTCTCCGGCGGCCAGTGGGCGACTTCTTCACGAGCGTTGCGCGCTCGCCGCAGAAAGAAGTAGCGGGGAGGGCCTGAGAGAACGCGCATGGGTACTCCTTTCACAGGGCGCACGCCCCGTATTCTCACATATTGTACTCGCAGACGCCCCAACTGGCAATGTTGTTTTGCTCGCTTCTCATGACACTGTGAAGCGTGACCTGGTCGCGTCATTGGATTCGGTGAATATCATCCCACTGTGACGATATTTACAAGTTTTGCATGTTTCAGTATTGACTAAAACTTCTGACGGATGTACTGTCTTGTGCAGAGGATCGCGAGTGATGTCTGAAGCGCCTGAGCGAGAAGAGAGTGAGCGAACAGCATGGCGGACCCCGAGCGATTGACGCCCGAGCAACTCAACTTCATTGAGGACATGGGGTTGTATTACGACCACTATGGGTTGCCACGCCTTGTTGGCCGTCTGGTCGGCCTGCTCATGCTCGCTGACCAGCCGCTGACGCTCGACGACATGGCTCAGGCGCTGCTCGTCTCACGCGCCTCCGTCTCTACCAATATTCGTATTGCCCTTCACAATGAATATGTGGTGCGCGTAGGCATCCCCGGTGATCGGCGCGACTTCTACCGCTTCAGCGACGATGTGTGGGAGCGGCGCACGGCTGTCATTGAGATTGGCTCGAAGGCGACACGCGTGTTCGCCGAGCGCGGACTTGCCGCACTCGACCCAGACGACACGGTGGCGCGGGCGCGTTTGGAGGAAATGGTCGACTACTGCAATTTCATGATGGTGGAGGGTCACAACGCGTTGGAACGCTGGCGCGAACGTAAACGCCAGCATTCCAGTGAAACGCACGTTTCACACTTGCGCCGCAGAAATGATCTCGCGACCTCCAACACGTCTGCTGTCGATGGCGATAGCGCGTAGATCGCTGGCGACCGACGCGCGCAATCGGAACGCGTCGGCGAACTTCTGACCGATGGACACAGCGCATTCGTACTTTGGCGATTCTGCGACTGGTCAGGTCCAGCCGCGACGGAGAAGCATCCGGTATGGTGACGACATCCATGACGTCAACCGCATCCACGACCGCAGCCACTGCACTCGTGCAGGCCGAAAATCTGACCAAACGCTATGGCGCGAATCGTGGCATAGACGGCGTGACATTCGAGATTCACGAGGGCGAAGTATTCGGGTTTCTCGGCCCCAACGGCGCTGGCAAGACGACGACCCTTCGCACGCTGATGGGCTTACTGCGCCAAACGTCTGGTCAGGCGACGATTGGCGGCCTCGACTGCTGGACTCAGGCGACCGAAGTGAAGCGGCTGGTGGGCTATCTGCCGGGTGAGTTTAGCTTCGACCCGAACCTGACTGGCGCGCAGATACTTACCTATCTCGCCAATCTGCGTGGCAGTGTAGATCACGCTTTCCTCACGAGCCTGGTCGAACGGTTGGAACTCGATCCCAGCAAGCGGTTTCGCGAATACTCGCGGGGCAATAAGCAGAAAGTAGGCCTGGCGCAAGCATTCATGGGCAAGCCACGCCTGTTGATTCTTGATGAGCCTACCAGCGGCCTGGACCCGCTCAACCAGCAGGAGTTCTACAAGCTGGTCGCCGAGACACGCGCGGATGGCCGCTCGATCTTCCTCTCGTCGCACATTCTGCCCGAGGTCGAGCATACATGCGATCGGGTGGGAATCATTCGCGAGGGGCGGCTGGTGAAAGTCGGCGGCGTCAGCGACATCAAAGATCTACGCCAGCGCGTGCTCGAAGCCCAATTCAGCGGTGATGCGGACG
>DASVZC010000025.1:0-3788 GCA_036391835.1 Ktedonobacterales bacterium
AGCCGAACGCACCGGCGCGGCAATTGGCCCTCGGGAGGCGCGCGAGTTCATGCAGGCGCTGCTTACCGCGCTCGCGTCGATGGATATCAACGCGAATCCTCGACTGACGATGGAAAATCTCGCGATCCAACTTCCATCAACACGCACACAAGCAAGCCGCTAGCGCACTGAATCTCGTCGCTTGCGGACGTCACAAAAACGTCGACAATTGCCACACAAATTGATACACAACCCGCTTGACTGAGCCAAATCGCGAACGTATACTTGAGGCGTCAGTAGTCGCCCGCACACGAAGCGTCGCTATTGACTGATGCGCGCCCGATTCGCTTGCCGTTCGCCCATTTCGACCCTCACCGTATTCCCTACTTGCTCACACTGTTCGTCGCTGGACTGTCATCCAGTTGGTGGTTTCGTGCGTCCTTCGCCAACCTCACGGACGCCTGGGCATAGACCAACGTCGGCTGGCAATCGGCTATCGCACAAGTGTCGCGAGAAGCTCACGTGAGGTGCGGGCAGAGCTATCGAGCCAGTCGGAGCAGGACACGACCAATCAACCTGTCAGCATTCGGCGCTTCTGACGCCATTTCTACGCGCGGAACAATGTAGTTCCATAGCGTACATGCGTTGAATCGCCGCGTTGCTCATCGCTGATTGACTCGCCCACCCCCAAAGCCGCGCATCACGGCTTCACGAGAAACGCAGATTCCCTGGCTACCGTGTACACCTTTCGATGACATGCAAGAACGCATGCCATCACACCTCAGCCCTGTGTCGTCAGAGTGCGTTCTTTCGTAGCGAATGACGTTGTAGCGTGTCCCTGTCGTCGGCGCCGCCTGCTCCGACGACCCCAAGGTCTCGGCGCGCCCGACCCGTGTTGGCCCTGGCGCGCTGGAAACTCTGCGCAGTTCATCGTTTCGCTGAAGTCGTCGCCGCGCGTCACACACGCGCCGTTGATCTCCATGAGGGGCTCAGCATGGAACCCAACGACACCTCGGTCTCGTCCGAATCTTCGATGCCGACCGAATCGTCCGCGTCTGAATCCGCCACAAACGAGTTCGACACCAGCGCATCTCCCGCTCGCGAAGATACGTTGCTCGAAATGAAGACACCGTCTGAAATGGCTGCCACTCCCACTGACACCTATGCGTCCACTGAGACGGCAGCAGCAGAGCCGTCTGCGCCCGCGGCGCAGGAAAATCCTGTCGAAACCCTGATTCATTCGACATTAGGGGCGCTCGAAGAGATGGCCAAGGCGGTCTCTTCCGCGATGGGCCGATTGACCGATGCGTTGTCGAGCCATTCCGCCACGACAGCAGCGCCTGAGGCGACTACCGCAGCAGCGCCTGCCGCTGAGGAACTCGCCACGACAGCGCCAATCGCGGAGACTGGCTCATTCTCGACGGAGGCCGAGCAGGCAGCCCCCGCCGCCGACACACTCGAATCCGCGCCCGCTACTGAGCCAACCGCTGAAGAGGCGGCGCCGATGGCTGATACGATGGAGTCCTCCGCTACGGAGACACCAGCGCTCGAAGCCGAAGCGCCCGCAGCCGAGGAGACTCCTGCCATGGTGGCTGAGGCGCCTGCAGCCGAGGAGACTCCCGCGATGGAAGCCGAAGCTCCCATCGCTGAGGAGACTCCTGCAGCCGAGGAAGCTCCTGCGATGGAAGCCGAAGCGCCCGCCGCTGAAGAAGCTCCCGCGATGGAGGCTGAGGCGACCCCGGCGGAAGCAGCGCCGATGGCAGAAGAGCCGATGGCAGAAGAGCCGATGGCAGAGATGAGCGCCATGCACGAGGAAACCGCTGCTACTTCGGAGGCGATGCCCGCCGCCGAAGAGGCGTCTCCCACAGAGCACGAAGGCGCAACAGAAGAGCCACCCACCGAGGATATTCCCACCACTGCGGAAGCTGCTCCGGCAGCCGAAGAAGGCGCAACAGAGGCAGCGCCAACCGAGGATATCCCTGTGGCAGAGGCGGCGCACGAAGAAGCGTCTCCAGCCGAAGCGGCTCCCTTGACAGAGGAACCTGCTGAGGCGGACATGCCGTCGATGAACCAGCATACAGCGCTCGAAGCTGAGACGCTAGGCGCGAATCCAGATGAAGGCGCCGCATTTGCCGCGGAGGCGCCATCCTACGAGACGGCTGCCTCGACCGAGGCGGAAACCTCCCACGAGGCCGCGACTACGGCGGAAGAGTCCCCCACGATGGCGAGCGAAGCGGAGCCAATGGGAGAATCACTCGACGGGTACGGAAACGAGATGGAGTCGGAGCCGGCCTTGTCGTCCGAATTCGCCAGCCCCGAATTCGCCAGCGAGGCGGCGCCTGAAGCGTCCACCGAAGCGCCAGGTGAGCTAGAGATGGCGACGGCGGACGTCACGGAGTCGTCAAAGCCGGGTCTGTTCGAGCGGGTCATCGAGACCTTCCATCACCATTCCGAGGACTAGCGATCCCAGCGGTCGATTGAACAGCGTCGGGAGGTGACCACGCGGGTCGCACGAATGTGACGAGGAAGAGCGAACGCTGAACACGAAGCGGCGCCATTGGTAGCATGATTCGGTCGCCGAATCGCGCTACGGATGGCGCCAATTCGTGTCTGGCAGATTCGCTAACTCAGCAGCCCAGCCCGACGCGCGATGGCGAGCCGTTTTTCCTCCACTTTCAGGGAGGCAGCGTCAACCATCTCATCATCGATCACTAACGCCCCGATGCCTTGCTCCACGTCAGCGCTCGCGTAGGCGTCCATGACGTGCTGAGCGTGGGCGATTTCTTCCGCCGTTGGCGTGAACGCCTCATTGATGATAGCGACCTGTGGCGGATACACCGCCCACTTCCCATCGAATCCCATGCGGCGCGCCATATCAGCGTCGCGCTTGCACGCCTCCCGATCGCGAATCGCCAATGTCACGCCGTCTACGGCTGTGATGCCTGCCGCCCGCGCCGCCGTCAGCACTTTTGCCTTGGCATAGTTGTAGTAGAAGAACTGCTCGGCGCCCGTCTCCGTCGCGCCGATATCGCCCGCGAAGTCTACCAGTCCAAACGCCAGCCCACCCAGACGGGGAGAGGACTTGGCAATCGCCTCGGCGCTCAACACGGCCTCCGCCGTTTCAATCAGCGACTCCAGCTTGATGCGTCCGACGGGAAACCCCATGTTCAGTTCGATCTGCGTCAGCAGCCGATCAGCAAAGAGAACATCTTCTGGCCCATTTACCTTGGGTAGAACGATGCAGTCAATGTTGCGGCCCGCCGCTTCCACCACTTCGATGACATCACGATAGAAGAATCGCGTGTCCACGCCATTTGGCCGAAACGCCCGAATCTTCTGGCCCATGTCAAGCGTCGTGAACGCCTCGATGACGGTCTTGCGCGCGGCTTCCTTCTGCGAGACGGCGCAGGCGTCCTCCAGGTCGAACATCACCTGATCCGCATCGGATGCCGCCGCCTTGGCCATCATTTTGAGCGAATGGCCTGGGCAGGTCAATTCCGAACGGCGAATCACGGTATCGCGGCGAGTGGCTGACGAATCACGCGCGTCTGCGCTGGTCATGCGTGCTCCTTTGACAGTGGTTACCTAGATAACCCGATGTGCAGGTTTTCAAGAGACAACCGTTCGAGCGAATTGCAGCGGTGGGTTGCCGAGGTCAATGTTCAGTCGGATCACCAGCGTATGCATCAGGACTTTGCGCAGCAAGCGACTGCACAGATGCCACATGTCACGCGCCCAGACGCGCTTGACGGCGCAGCGGTCCACGAGTTGGCCGAAGACAGTATCAATCCGGTAGCGCACCCGACTCA
>DASVZC010000026.1:0-12937 GCA_036391835.1 Ktedonobacterales bacterium
CCGAGACCGTGAGAATAGCATCGACTCGACGCGCCGCCTGTGACACGAGTTGGGTATACATCCTCGCGCTGGCTTTGGCGCGGTACTCAGGCAGCGCAAGCATGATCACATCATGGATAGTCACGATCTGCGGTATACCTATATGCCGGTAGGCAGGCGCAAAGTGCGGAATATGAGCTACATGCGCGCGCGCGGCCTTCGCCGCGGCTGGGAATCCAAACTGTTCCCACACAAGCTTTTCGAGATTCTCACCCCGCGCTGGCCCGCCAAGTGGCGCGACCTGCCAAACAAAGCTCGATGGCGTCTCGGGATGCGCCTTGGGTTCCTTAGGGCCAAGAACGAAGTAGTCGTTTACGCCGTCCACCTGCCCCAGCGAGGCGAGCAAATTATAGAGATAACGGCCCGTTCCGACATTCGGCTCTTGCAGAAACAGGGCATTGATCGCGACTCGCATGCGTTCGTTTCCAGTCAAAGAGGTGTAGCGTGGCCTCCCCACGCCCCAGTCTAGAATAACACAAGAACTAGCGTGCGTCCGCTGCTAATTTCTGAGGAGCCGCGAGCCGGAGAGACAGGCCGAGCGTGAGCGCGAACTGCAATTCCATCGCATGCACGAAGAGATCATCGGTAAGGTTGTGAATACTGAGCGCCATCACGATCGCCGCGCAGCCAATCGCAAGAGCGCGGGCATCTACACTCGCCAGCGCCGCATACGTCTGACGGCGCCAATCGGTCGCGTGCGCCGCGCGCCACACCACCCAAAATGCAGCCGCAGTAACGGCAAGCAGCGCCAGGAGTCCCAGTATGCCCGTCTCTGCCGCAGCGTTGATGTAGTAGTTGTGGGCATGGGTCAGTGACTCATCCCAGCCAGGAACCTTATAGCGTGCATACGCCGCGTCATAGTTGCCCGCGCCCACTCCCAGCAACGGATGCGCACGGAACATACGTAATCCAGCCACCCAGTGAGCGAGTCGCTCGATCGTGGAGAAGTTGGCGTCGTTGAGTTGCACATTGAGCGCCACGTCGTTGACACGAAACTGCGCGAGCAGTTTATCTTCTAGCCGCGCGGGAATCAGGCGCGTGAACCATGCTATCGCGATGACTGGAACCAACGCGAGCAGCGTCAGTCCCACCTTGCGCTCGACGCGCCAGCCGAGCGATGCGAGCACGAACAGCGCCGCGACCAACCCGAGTAGCGCGCCCCGCGATCCAGAGAGATATTCGGCGAAAAGCATCAGCGCGCTTGCGCCACCCATGACCCAGCGCAGACGGGCATCACGCCCGAAGAGCGCCAGCGCCAACGCGAAGGGCAACGCAAGATTGAGATATCCTCCGAAGGGGTTGGGCTGATCGAAGGTTCCAAAGACACGGATACTCGCGCCACCGGGGCCGAGGAGTCCCGTCGCAAGCACATACTGTACGCATCCAAGCAGCGCCTCCGCGAGGCCTGCGACGACCACGGCGCACACCAATCGCAGGGCGTGCCGCCCCGTTCGTATGAACTGCCAGGTCGCCAGCACGACTACGACTACCTCGCTCCACTTCAGCGTTTCTTTGAGCACAGGTGAGCGGGCTGTCGCGACAACGCCAGAGAGAATGATAACGCCAACGTAGGCGAGCAACACGCCCACCAGCGCTACCGCCTGCGGTTCGTCGCGCCAGACGGAGGTGATCCACGTACGTGTCTGACGTCGCACGGCGCGAAGTTCGCCGCTGGAGCGCGCTGAGACGACGCCCAGCGCGACCAGACCTGCCACAATGGCATCTGTCGCGCCTGCGTGTAGCGGGCCGATGGCAAGCGGTGCGAGCGACCCGAAGGCGACTGCCAGCGGTAGGAGATAGAGGAGCGTACGAGCGGCGCTATCAACGGTGAGCGCGGCGCGCGTGGTGGCTAGCCCGCCCGCGCTGGCAGACATGCGCCCTCACGTTCCATCTCTTGACGGAACCAGGCAATCGTCCGGCGAAGGCCTTCGTCAGGCGAGATGCGCGGCTCCCAGCCAAGGACACGTCGCGCCTTGTCAATGTTTGGCTGGCGTCGCTCAGGGTCATCTTCTCGCTTGGGTTCGTGCACTAGCGTCGAGGGTGAGTCACAGAGTCGAATGATGCGCTGAGCCCATTCCTTGATGGTCTGCTCCTCAGGATTGCCCAGATTGAAAACCTGTCCAGCCGTGCCCTCAGTGAAGAGCGCGCGCATCAGACCATCAACCAGATCATCCACATAGCAGATGCTGCGGGTCTGCGCACCCTCGCCGTGAATCGTCAACGGCTGATGAGACAACGCCTGTGTAATGAAATTCGGAATCATGCGGCCGTCGTTGAGCTGGCTCTGCGGGCCGTACGTGTTGAAGATACGCACGATACGCGCATCCGTACCTTTGCGGCGCACATATTCCATGGTAATCGTCTCGCCGAGTCGCTTGCTCTCGTCATAGCATGCGCGCACACCAATCGGATTGACGTTGCCGTAGTAATCTTCGGTCTGCGGATGCACCAGCGGGTCACCGTAGGCCTCAGAAGTAGATGCCATGAGCAGCCGCGCGCCATATCTCTGGGCGAGGTCGAGCAGGTTCGTCGTGCCGATGGTGTTGACACGAATCGTGTCGAACGGGTGGTTCCAATACCCAACTGGGCTGGCAGGGCTGGCAAGCTGGAAGATCGCATCTACTTCAAGGTCGAACGGCTCGGTGACGTCGTGCTGCAAGAACGTGAATGCTGCATTGCTCCGGAGCGATTCAATGTTGCGCATTGAACCAGTGAGCAAGTTGTCCACACAGATGACCGTGTGGCCCTCGCGCAGCAACCGTGCGCACAGATTGGAGCCAACGAAACCTGCTCCTCCGGCGACGAGAACCTTCAACGGAACCTCCCTGACAAGCGCCTTATCTCTTGAGTAGATGCGATCGTGAGCACGTGACCAGTCTGTGTGACACGCCAGTTGCGGCGATGGTCGCCCCAATTTTAGCCGTTCAGGCGGTTCACTGCAAATGAACCGCCTATTTCAGCCATCATCCGCCTGGTCGCCGATCAGCTTGCGTGGGCGCCCAGCGCGGCAATCGCCTGCTCGATACGCGCCATGGACGTCCTGCGCCCCAGCACTTCCATTGTCTCGAAGAGTGGCGGCGAGACCGTGCGCCCAGTCACGGCGACACGCAGGCTCGTGAAGAGTTGTACCGGCTTGAGTCCAAGCTCGGCGACCAACTCACGCAGGCGCGCCTCCATGTCGGGCGCCTCCCAGCCTTTGAGCGTCACCAACACTTCGTGCGCGCGCTTCAGGCCGTTGAGTGTTCGCTCTGCGTCCATGTTCTTGGCGATGAGTGTCTGCGGCTCGTAACTCAGTGTATTCACGAAGAAGAAAGACGTCATTCCTGGCGCTTCCGCCAGGGTCTTCATACGCTCCTGCTCCAGGTGCAGCACCTTCGTCGCCAGTTCCCGGTCAATCGGTCGCGCCACCACGTCTGGTAAACCACCCTCCGCTTCCGGGCGCTCCATGAACGGGAGCGAGCGCTCCAGCAGTTCCTCAGACGAAAGCTGGCGAATGTAGTAGCCATTGAACCAGAGCAGACGCTCCTCGTCGTAGCGCGCCGGAGCGACACCCACACGGTCGAGATCGAATGCCTCAATCAGTTGCTCGCGCGAAAGCACATTCGACTTATCATCGAAGGACCAGCCGAGCAGCGCCATATAGTTCACGATGGCCCACGGCAGGTAGCCGCGATCGCGGTACCCCAGCAGCGGAATCGCGCCAAAACGCTTGCTCAACTTCTTGCCACCCTGGGCGCTCAAGACATCAGGGACATGCGCGAAGATCGGTGGCTCCCAGCCCAACGCGGTGTAGGTAATGACGTGCAGTGGCGCACTGGGAATCCATTCCTCGGCGCGCACCACATGCGTAATCTTCATCAGGTGGTCGTCGATGACGCTTGCCAGATGATAGGTTGGATAGCCGTTGGACTTGAGCAGGACGGCGTCATCCAGACTGGCGTTGTCAAAGGTAATCTCGCCGCGCAGAATGTCCTTCACCACGGTCTTGCCAGACGTTGGCGAAGCGAGCCGAACGACGTAGCTCATGCCGTCTTTCAGGCGCGTGGCGATCTCGCCCTGCGTCAAGCGGCGGCAAAGGCGATCATAGCGCGGCGGCTCGCCATTGGCACGCTGCTGGTCACGCACCTGCTGTAGCCGCTCCGGCGTACAGAAGCACCGGTAGGCATGGCCACTTTTGATCAGTTGCTCGGCATAGTTGAGATACAGATCACGCCGCTGCGTCTGGAAGTATGGACCGTACGGGCCGCCAACTTCTGGGCCCTCGTCAATCTCCAAACCAAGCCACTTGAATCCCTCGATCACAGCATCCACAGCGCCTGGCACAGTTCGTGCTGTATCTGTATCTTCGATTCGCAGGAGAAATTGGCCGCCTGTGTGGCGCGCCAGTAGCCAGCTAAAGAGAGCCGTGCGATACCCGCCAATGTGCTGAAAGCCTGTGGGGCTCGGAGCGAATCGGGTACGCGCGGCTCGCGTCGTGATAGTATGAGAGTCACTCTCGCTGAGTGGTGTGGGATGTACAGAGTTCTGAGACATAACGCATCATGCTCCTGGAATAGTTGAATCCGCTTGAGCGCGAGTTCCAGAGGCTCAGTAATTACTAAGCGTCCATACGGGTTGGCAGCGCGACTTCTCCTGCCGCTCAGCCGTTATATCGGTTGAGATCAAACAAGGGGAGGGCGGAGCGCGCAACGCCCATGGCTCCTGAAATAAAGCGCATATGTGCGCAGTCTATCCAGTTGTGCGCCAGGCTGTCAAGCGCGAGCTAATGAGCTCGACGCCCCCTGCGCGCCGACCGCCATCATGGAGGATCGTCGTTGGATACGCCTGGAAACCAGCCGACGCCTGAAGAGATTCCACCAGAATCCTCTGACGCTACCAATCACGCCAGCGAGGATGCTGAGCGCGCAGGTCAAGGTCACGCGGAACATGAAGCGGAGAACGCTTCCGCCAATGCGTCGTCGGATCCTAGGGAAGAGTCAGATGCAGAGACTCCGCGCGAAGAGCCGCCGCTTCCCGGTGGGCGTCCGACACCACATGTCGAGCCAACCTCTGCCGCCGAACTGGCGCAGGGCGAAGAGCCGGCACACCCAGAGTCGCGCGCCGACGAGGACGAAGACGCGCCGCCTGAAGCTTATTATCCGCCTTATCCTATACCGACTATGTCGCGTGAAGCAGCGAACAAGCTAGCGCTTGCCAATAGGGCGCGCTCGAACCGTCGTCGCCTGCGCTATACGCTGTATGTGCGACGGACATCGCGAGCCCGCGCCGCGGCGAAGTCGTCGACGGTGACACGCGTCACGTGGGCGACAGCTGTGGCGTTGATTGTCCTCACCTTTGGCGTGCTGGCTACCTCTGTCAGCGCCGCTGCGGCATATTACCAAACAGAGCAGGTGTCCATCGCATCACTCAGCCGAACGGTTTCGAGCCGTGATAGCGTGCGCATCTATGACAGCAAGGGTGTGCTGCTCTATCAGGTCGACAACTTCGGCGCGCAGCACAGCATTTCGATCGCGCACATGCCCATAAACGCCGTCAATGCGACCATTGCGCTCGAGGATCACACCTTCTGGACTAATCCTGGTATCGATGCGACCTCTATCGTCCGCGCGGCGCAAGCGAACTTCCAGAGTGGCAATATCGCGCAGGGTGGTAGTACGATCACACAGCAGTTGCTCAAACTGAATGTGCTCGGCTCGCATGACGACTACACCCGAAAGCTGAAAGAGGCGATCCTCGCCGTAGGTCTGACGGAGTCGGGCGCCTACTCGAAGCAGCAAATCCTGCAGATGTATCTGAATTCGATCGGCTATGGCCACGAAGCCTACGGCATCGACTCGGCCGCGCAGATCTACTTCGGCTACCAGGACAACACCGCGACTGGGGTGTCGGCTGCCCAACAACTCGATCTCGCCCAGTCGGCGATGCTTGCGGGCATTCCGCAGAATCCGAACACCAATGATCCCATCAACCATTTCAGTAAGGCATTCTCGCGTATGAGCGAGACACTGTCTGACATGGTGAAATACGGTTATATCACTCCGAAACAAGAAAAGGCAGCGCTCGCCGAAGCGAAGCAGCCGACGTTCTTCAAGAACTTCCATTTCGGCACTGCGAATCTTGCGCCTACATTCGTAGATTACGTGCGGTTGCAGTTGCAGCAGATGGTGGTCGCTGGTCAGGTATCGCTCTCTCGCTCCGGTCTGAACGTCTATACGACGCTGGATCTCGATCTGCAAAACTACACACAGGCGGCGATGCAGAAGCATCTGTTTGGCTCGGACCACGACGACTTTAGCGGCGGTGGACTCATTCGCAATGACCACGTCACCAATACCGCTGGAATCATGGTGCAGCAGAGCACCGGCGCCATCAAAGTAATGGCCGGCAGCGTGGACTACTACAGCACGAGCATCGACGGTGAATTCAACGTCGTTACTGAAGGACATCGCTCCGCAGGTTCGTCGTTCAAGCCCATCGTCTATACCACGGCGTTCGAAAAGGGCTGGTTCCCGGCGATGACCATCGCCGATACCCCTACCGTGTTCTGGGACGCCGGAGCACAGAAGCCATACAAGCCGCTCGACTTCTACATTGGCTCGCCAAAATTCGCTGGCGAACTAACACTGCGCTCCGCACTGCAGAATTCACTCAATATTCCCGCCGTCAAGGTGATGCAATACGCTGGCATCCAGGACGTGAAGCGCAATACGGCCCGCATGGGACTTCGTGATTACACGGGCACCTGGGGTCTGTCGTCGGTGCTCGGTACCCTTGACGTGACACCATACGACATGGCGCAGATGTACACGGTCATGGCTAACTATGGTCAATTCATTCCGTTGCATGCCATCGACCGTATCACCGACAGTCTCGGAAATAGCCTGTTCACGTATCAGCAGCCCCGCCCTGTGCAGGTGCTGACGCCACAGGCGACGTATATGACCACAAGCGTTCTCGAAGACAACGGAGCACGCGAAGAGTTTGGCCTTTGCTCGCCGCTCTATCTCGATCCACTGATTAGCCCAGACCTCCCTGGCTACATCACCTCATCGCGCCAGGGACCGACAGGCACTGCCGAGTGCGGCGCGATCTACGCAGGGCACGGACACAGTCCAAACGCGTGGCCGGCGGCAGTGAAGACTGGTACGTCGCAGAACTTCAACGACGACTGGACGGTCGGCTACACCATGGACTACACCATGGCAGTCTGGGCTGGCAACAACGACCACACGCCGATGCACCGCATTGACGGTATTACCGGCGCCGCCCCCACGTGGTATCGCGCAATGCTCTACGCTGAGCAACGTGACAATCTGCCAAAGCGCGACTTCCCGGCTCCTTCGGGCATGCAGCGCGCGCAGTGGACATCGAATAACATCACCAGTACGGACTGGTTCATGGCCGGCGCAATGCCTGCGAACAATATCGGCAGCACAGGCTTGAACTTCATACCGTGCTTCACGGGTGACGATACGAATCCGTGGAACTTCTGCGCGGCGGCGCCGGCGGCGACCCCGCCACCACCAGTGGGCGGCGCTGGCGGAGGCGCACCGCCTACTGGTGGTGGCGGCGGTAATGGCAACGGCGGTGGTGGGCCGCCACCGCATCCATAGCCAACACCAATCAGACAGAAGAGGCAGGTCAGCGAGAACTGACCTGCCTCTTCTTCTCTCCACGTAAGAGCCCGTCACTATTTGACATATCATGTGTGCCGCGCAGGCTGATAGGAAGAAATATCTACGCGCATAGGAGCTAAAAAGCCTGAATGGGTCTTGACTGGCGCCATTTCCACCATATACACTGTCATTTGGAACATATGTTTAAGCGACATGCGAGACGCCGCCCAATTAGGATGACAGGATTAGCGCCATGATTGCCGAAGGTCTGCTCTGGTTCGATGACGACTCAAAACGCTCAGTAACGGAAAAGATCGCCTATGCTGTAGAACGCTACAGCGAACGCACAGGATGGCGGCCAACCGTGTGCGAAACGAATCCTTCGCAGGTTGAAACGTACAACGTAGAGGTGGAGCGCGCCGCGAATCCCACGGCATCAAAGCGCGCATCGAAGGCGCATCTAGCGCCAGCCGTCGAGTTGCCTGCTGGAATGCGGGTCATCGCAAATTTGGCGATGCGACCAAACTGCTTCTTGATCGGCATCGCCGCTGGCGAGCGACCGCGCAAAGCCCCCGCGCCAACAACGCATGGAGCGACCCACAGGGCCACCACGGCCTCACAAGCCGCCCCTCAAACGAGCCGTACACCACGCAAGAAGGCCAGCTAATGCGCGCCGGCGCTACTTTCCGAGTGACTTGCGTGAGGCGTTGAGCAGGGCGACGATCTGCTCATTGCGCTCGCGCTCGTCTGGCTCCAGGTCGCGCCCACTGGTGGGTATGGTACGCGCGTATTCCTGCAGGCGATGCGAGACATCGGCGCAACCAGTGTGGGTTGCGCGTTCATGCAGACTTGCGGTGATGGCGTTCGTCGCATTCTCGGCGCGAGCGCGCGCAGCCGCATAGATCGCCTCAGCGTAGAGTGACGCATATCCGTCAAAGAATGACGCGCGATGACTCTTGTCTGAAATCGCATCGCCGACGCGCTCAACCAGCGCCAATGCTTGACGATAACGGCCCTCCGCCGCTTCGAGTTCTGGCCCGTCGAGCAACGCCCGCGCCTCACCTCCGAGCGCTTCAGATTCCAGGAGGGGCGCGCCACTCGCACGCGCCAGTCGCGCAGCCTCCGTAAACGCCTCGCGCGCGCCTGCTTCGTCGGCGAGATTGCGACGCGCCTCGCCAAGACTGATTTGCGCCAGAGCCTGCGCCGCGACATCTTCGGCGGCGCGCAGGCGTGGCAAGGACTCGGTGAACGCTACAGCCGCTTCCTCCCACAACTCTCGCCGCAAGAGAATGCGCCCAAGCCCAACCGCTGACAGCGCATCGGCCACAGTCGCCTCATGTTCCTGGGCCAACGCCTGCGCGCGATTGAATGCGCCCACTGCGGCCTGCAGATTGTCGGCCAGCAGGTCTACCTCGGCTTCGATCATCGCGGCCTCGACCAACGCCTGATCGTCCGCCTCATCCGCGGCAAGTTGTCCCGCTTGGTTGGCATGCGCTCGCGCCTGATCGAGCCGCCCCATTGTCATAGCCAGGCTGGCTCGCAGCGCCGTCGCCAGCGCTACTGGGCCGCGCTCACCCGTCGTCGCTGTCGCATCACGCGCCTGACGCAGCGCTTCATCGAGCAACCGGTGCGCCTCGTCAAAAGCGCCTGCCGTAAGCGCCAGGCGGCCACGTTCGATGGTCACCTGCGCGGCAGAGGCAAGTTGATCATGTGTGGTGAAGTGTCGCGCAGCTTTCTGCAGGCGAGCGTCGGCCTGGGCGGAGTCTCCGCGCGCACGGGCGATGCGCGCCAATCCGAGCGTCGCGTGTCCTTCGAGCGTTGGTTGGCTTACCTCCAGCGACAGCGCCTCCGCTTCAGTGAACAGATCCTCCGCTTTGCGAGGCATGCCACGACGCCGGTTCGCCTCCGCATCGCCAAGCATCGCCCGGGTATACGGCACCTGAGCCCGCAGGGTGCGATACGAGCGCATCGCCCGCTCAAATGTCGTGGAGGCTTGCAAAAGTTGGCCGCGACGCAGATTGATCTCGCCCAACACGCGATTGACTTCCGCGGAGCCGAGCGCGCTACCAGCCTCGCTGTACGTCGTGCCGGCTTTCATAGCGCTGGCGAGCGCCTGATCGAGCCGTCCCGTCCGGAGCGCGACCTCCGCCAACCCCAATGCGCCATCAGCCTCGCCAAGCGCGTATTCGACCGGGCTAGCCAATGCGATCGCCTCGCCAAAGAAACTGGCGGCAGGCTCGATCTGCGCGCGATCCATCGCCAGCCGACCCAGGCTGATGTCGGTATCCACCTCGCCATAGCGATCATGTGACTTCTGGTAGAGTTTCAACGCATGCTGAAGCGCATCCTCCGCGCCTTCATAGCTAGCGCTAGCCGTCAGCATCTCACCCTGACCACGCGCCGCGTCCGCCTCGCCAACAGTGTCGTGCGCCTCGCCATACAAGCTGCGCGCCTTGCCGTAATACTCGGCGGCTCTCTCGTAGCGGCCCCGCAGCCGTTCGATATGGCCAAGGGCCAGGGAAGCGCTCGCCTGGCCGCGAACATCTTGCTCCTTCTCGAAGAGGCGCAGTGACAGGTAGTATTGCTGCCACGCGGCATCGATGCGCCCGCGCTCCCGTTCGACGTGGCCGAGCGCGAGGGTCGCGCTAGCTTCACGGCGAGTAGCGGCGGCTTCCTTGTAGCGGGCGATGGCGCGCTCATAGCTGTTCGCGGACTGATCTATCGACCGCTGCTGGCGTTGAACCTCGGCCAGCGCAAGACGCGCATCGCCAGCATGCTCTGCATCACCCAATTCCACGAAGCGCGCCTCAGCGTCCTTGAGCGCCTGAGTCGCGCGCTCCGACTGTCCTTGCGCCAACGCCTGCTGACCCGCGCGCAATTGCGCGAGCGCCTCATCGCGTATTACGTCCTGCGCCATGTCGCCGCCCCCGTATCGTCCTGAAGAAGTACACGCCTTGGTGAATGCGCTTTGTCTACGCCAATTAGTAGCACAATACTCCATACAGCCCATCTTTGCACGTTTGGAGGTGTTCCGAACTGTCCCCTCAATCTGCTTGAACTCGCCACTCACGCTCCTGTGCATTCGCTCGCATTCCCAGCCATATGCTGGTGAAGTGGTCGGATAAGCGGTCAAGCCCGCATATAGATAAGCATACAGTCGGTGATGCCCTGCTTACAGGTGCAACAGAGCCTCGTCAGCCATCGGAAGACGCTGCGGCTGGCGCGATTGCTGGGATAGATCGCTACGTCGTCGTCGGGCGGCTGGTGGCGTTGTGGGTGTGGTGTCTCGATAACGCGCCCGACGGGCGACTCACGGACGATGTTGATGCCGAGATACTGGCCGAGGTGATGGGGTGGGATTCCTCACTGGGCAAACCGAGCAAGGTGCTGGAAGGATTGCATGAGGTTGGATTCCTCGACGTGGATCCGAAGGATGACGCGCTCATCATCCGTTGCCGCGCGCTTCGATGCCGTGCAGCAGACGCCCATCCTCAATGACCTCGGCTCGGAGAAGCGCAGCGAGTGGACCGACGAAACGCTGTTCAAGCTGCTCGACTATCGCTACCGCGAGGAGTCGCCACCAGCCGTCGCCTCCAAACCTCATCCCCGCCGATCTGGAGCCGCGCATCGCCTCCCTGCTGCAGGATCGCATGCTCTTGCTGATGACAGGCCCAGACGATCGGCTGAGTGGGACGTAGACGGCAGCTAATGCGGCAGCGAGATAACAGCGCCGGCGTGAGGCGACATTGCGCACACAGATGGCCGTCGGGAGCACGGGACTTTGACATAATCGTTAGAGGCGCCATATGACTACAATACTAGCAGCCTCCCATTGGCGGCCACTTGAAGGCCGCGCTGTTTGGTACGCTACCGGCGACCAAGGAGTATGAGCATGGCATCTGCTGAGAAGAAGAGTTTCGCGGCTCCAGAGGAACTCCGCACTCCGCCCAGGACCGAGGTTGCGATCGTCAAGTTTGGTGATCGTACCGTGCAGCAAATCACCTACCAGCCTGGCTGGCGGTGGTCTGTTGACATTAAGCCTGGCGCAGGGACCGATTCATGCCAGGTCAACCACTTCGGCTATGTCGTTTCCGGACGCTCGCATCTCATCATGAACGATGGCTCCGAACTCGACGTGGGACCGGGCGATGTCGTGGTGATTCCAGCCGGGCATGATGCGTGGGTCGTTGGCGACGATCCATTTGTGTACGTTGACTTCGGCGGTTCTGTGCGCCCTGCCTAGCATCCTGCCTAGCATCCTGTCTCATTCGACCGGCGTAAATGTCCAGCCACGCGGCGTTGGGCGCTGGAGTTCTGCCGTACTGTGACACGGCCCAACAATGGGGCACACCCGCTCCACTGAAGGGCCGTGTCTCGCGCAATGGAACAGAGAAGTAATCTTCTCGTTGCGAGTGGTCCCGGCGCTCATTGACCACGGGCTGCGAGGCACAGACGCGCGCCAAGAACATGTTATGCAGAAAGTCGGGGGTCGCAGCGTGAGCTACACTCCAGGGCATGCGCACTACCTATCCAAGCAATCTCACTGAGCCTGAATGGGACTGGGCAGGAGGTCCGGTCCACGTCTACTGGAACAAACGTCTACTGGAATTACGCATCGGCCTGGAGAGAACCTAGAGGGGATAGGACGCCGGTCCTGGCTGCGTTTTCGAACATCAGGCTATGTCGACGAACTCGTCGGCGAGCGCCTGCAACTCGTCATTCATGCAATCGTCTCGAAGGGCTTGTTCAAATTTCCGGCCGACTTCTGGCCGAGTGACGGCAGCAACCGCTGGAAGTAGACCGTACTCATTCTCGCTGTCTGGATCAAACAAACCCGTGGTGTACCGACTGCGTCCGAGACGCCTTAGAGGCGTGGATCAAGCAATAGAACGGCGCTGTCTGGTCGCTATGGGCACGCTCGCGTGGAGGCGCCGCCACCAGAAACACAGAAACGTAGACCGAAACGCAGGCGACGCGATGTGTATGGCAGGGCGCATGCGGTCATGTGTGGTCATGTTGCCGTGGGCGCGGTCCGCGGACCTTCCAGGGCAGGTCAAGCGTGGGCCAGGCGTGACAACCACGACGTATGACGGCAGCGCACCCGCGCTGAAATGAGTTACGACACGTGTGATGGACACGTACGATGGACACATCCGAACGTCTCCGATGCAGAGGAGCGATGCGATGACGATTGCGCTACAACCTTTCGGGCGGACGGGTCACCTGAGCTCACGCACGATTTTTGGGGCAGCAGCCCTCGCTTCCGTTAGCCAACGCGATGC
>DASVZC010000027.1:0-29611 GCA_036391835.1 Ktedonobacterales bacterium
GCGTGGCGAGCGCCGCGACGAATTGGTGCAACTCATCCACGATCCAACTCACACGCTCACGCGCCTGTGTGGCGACACTACGGAGCGCGCCGATTAGGACGGAGGCGGTGAGTGAGATATATGCGGCCACGGCCAATCTGCGCGTCAAATACCACATCATTGGGCTGGCGCTCGCGCGGCCTGCGACGCCGAACGTCGCCAACCGAACCGCAGTCAGCGCCACAATTCCGTGGATGCCACCGTTGCCTGACATCAAGAAAGCCATATTTGACCCCCGCCACCAAATACCGTGAGATAATCTTGTAGATTCGACGAGCAGGCAATTTCGCCAGTGCCCAGTGTCAAGATGAGCGCCACAGGCGAGTGACCATTGTAGCCTTCGTCCGTAGCGCAGCCAAACTGCGATGCGTCGTCTGTCGCCTGCGCCCAGGCGCACTCGACATGACGCAGCGCGAGGGGTAAGCCTTCCAGGATAGCCACTTTCGCCGCCACCTCCGCGTGTGCAGCCGTGGGGGCGAATGCCGTCGCCGCGACAATGCGTGGAGCATCCTCACGCGCTGAACACGCGTCATTCCCATCAATCCAGAGATCGGCGGGACGCGCAGTCTGAGGATTGATGAGATGGTGCACGCGCTGGCCGTTGTGATACCACCAACGGTCACTTGCGCCCGAGACAGCCAACCCACCGGCGCCCAGCGCCACCACAGGCAACGTCTCTGGGTCTGCGCTGAGCGCCTGCTCGGTCGCGCCAAGCGCAATCGGCCAGCGTGCGTCGGCATCTGGGCCGCCACGCGCTCGCATGTCGCCACCGACATTGATCAGCGCGTCCTGCGTGGGCGAGAAGAATCGCTCCAGTGCGATGTCAGCCGCCCAGCCTTTGGCGATACCGCCAAGATCGAGACGGACACCGAACGGCAAGCGCACACGCCGACGATCAGCGTCGAGTTCGATTGCGCGCCAGCCGCCGACCACAGGGCCACGCTCGCCGACCCAGAGCGCTCGAGCTCCCGGCGCCTCTACCACCGATTCTCGATGGCGAATGGCCGCAAAATCGCGATCGTAGCCGAGCGCTTCGATCAACGTGAGCATAGTCGGGTCGAAGAGCCCACCGCTGTCGCTCGCCGCCTGCACACTCTGCGCCAGCGCGTCGAAGAGCAGCGGCGAGACGCTCTGCCAGGTACCCGAGGCCGCATTCAGGCGCGACAATTCACTGGCGGCGTTGAAGCGAGAAAGATGCGCATCCACCTCGCGAAACCAGTCCATACACGCCGCCAACGCATCGTTTGCCTCGCGCTCGCCACCCTCGTGCGCGACGACATGCGCTCCCACGCGTGTCCCCATGATGCGCTCGTACCGCTCGACTAGCATAGCCATCGCCCGCCTGTTTTTGCCATCAGTGCGCTGGAGACGGGGTGGCCGTCGCAACCGGCTGGGGTTTTGGCGTAGCTGGAGGCTGCGGCGCCGAGGTGACCGATTGTGGCGCTCTCGTCGCGGTTGGCGCGGGAGCAGGCGGCTGCGGAGACGCACTGGGCGCCGCGCCGCTGGCCGGACGATTGTTCGGGGAAACGGCGTTTACGCTGGTCTGCGCCCACGTGGAAGGCCGATGATCGGTCAGGTTCCAGCTCGTATAGAGCAGCGCGCCTACGCCGACGACAGCCCCCAGTCGCACGAGCACCTTAGCCTGCGAATGGCCGACAACACCCTGTTGAGCAGCGCCTGGGACCGCTGCCGCAGCGCCTCCCATTTCCACAGTCACGTCGCCAATTGGATGAGCAATGCAACTGAGCACATAGCTATCTCTGCGATCAGCGTCGGAGAGCGCCTCGCCAACTGGGTTGACCTGGCCGCTGCGAACGCGTAGTTTGCATGTTCCGCATGAACCAGCGCGACAACTGTATGCAGGTTGATAGCCATTACGTTCGAGCGCGGTCAGCAAGGTATCCTGTGGTTGCGCCTCGATGGTGGCGCCCGTCTCACCTATGGTGATACGCCCGCCAACGTCCGCGCCTCCGCTACCCCGGTCAACTGAGTACGCGGGGCCGGAGTGTGTAGCGAATACTTCAGAGTGGATCTGGCTACGTGCGACACCGAGACGCTGGAGTCGCCCCTGCAATTCATGCTTGACACCCTCAGGCCCACACATATACCATTCCGCGCGTTTGGCAATGGTTCCAGAGCGCGCTAACGCCATTTCGGGCGTAAACCGATCACCATACTCCGAATAGTAAGGCCATTGGCGTAACCAGCGCTGGTCAAGATCCATTCCCATCAACTCAGCGCCGAAAATCTCATGCTCGGGCGAACGCGAAGCGTAGTGCAGATGCACAAACGGTCGCCTGCCGGCCGGCATCCGATTGATCGCCCGCAGCATACCCATAATAGGCGTGATGCCACTTCCAAGCGCCACCATAGCGAGCGGCGCCTGCGGCTCCAGGCGGGCGGGCAATGTAAACGTTCCGCGCGGCAGACTCGCGTACAGCAATGTGCCGCGCTGGACAGAATCGAAGAAATAGGTGGAGACAGCGCCCATCTCCATACGCTTAATGGTCAGTTCCCATGGGCGCGATACGTCGCCATCGCTACACAGCGAATACGAACGATAGAGGGTTTCGCGCGAAGTGGGGAGGGCCAACGTCACAAATTGCCCTGCCAAGTAGGGAGCGGGCGCTTGCCTCGTGCCTGGGAGCACGATATACACCGTTACGACATCAGGCGCGATTTGCTCCCGATGAATCACCTGGACTGGTAGCATGTTGGCCGGTGAAACGATCGGCAAGCCACGCGTTGGCTGCGATTCGTATTCCATACGTTCCCCACGTCTTTCCCTGCCGACATCATGTCTGCGTCGCGTGGCTGCGCTGAACGTAGGCGTATTCGGCTCTTTTGACTATCCGTATGTTGGGCCGATGTTATCATCCTGGCGCTCACTCGTCAAAAGCGTAGGGACTTCTATCCTTGTGCCGATCCAGAATTCAAAGGGAATTTGAACGGCATGAGATGGACATGAGATGTACATGTTGGGGCGCTACATACGGCAATAAATGACATGAAATAAACGAAATAAATGACATGAAATAAACGACATGAGGCGCATGGACAAGTATCCATGCGCCTCATGTCATCTCGCGCCCAGGGCAGGCCCAATAGCTATTGACCGCCTCACCGTCATGGAGTTGGGGACGCCACTGGGCTCGTCACTGGACTCGGCGAGGCGGCGCCAACCGGAGTCGGCGTCGCAGTGGCAGCAGGGGTCGGTATCGCGGTGGCGACAGGTGTAGGTGTGGCAGTCGCTGGGGGAGTTGGTGTCGCCGTAACAACTGGCGTCGGCGTTGAAGAAGCCGCTGGAGTTGGCGTCGCAGTCACGACCGGCTGAGGGGTAGCTGTCGCCACCGGCTGAGATGTGGCCGTTGGCACAGGAGTCGAGGTGGACGGCTGTACACGTGACGGGCGCGCGGCTACTTGCTGTGGAGTAGGTGTCGGCGAGGGCGCGACGTGCGACACGGTTGCATGTGTTGTGGGCGTGCGAGTTGGCGGAACACGCGTCGCGGTCGGCTGTGGCGAGGCCACAGGAGACACACTACTTGAGCCAACTGACCGATGGCTCTGTGAGATCGTGTTCACGCTTGCCTGGGCCGGGCCGGCTGGATGCTGGTCGGTCAACCTCCAGGCGGCCAGGAGCATGACGGCTACACACACGACCGCGCCGAGTCGCACGAGTGTATGCGTGTCTGTGGCGCCAATGAACTGTCGAATGGCGCTATATTTCGCGGTCGTCGCGGCTTCTCCCGCAAGCGTTACGTCATCAACCGGATACAGCACACGAATGGACATGTAATCAGCTTCAGCGTCGAGGTCGATGGTGGCGGGAGTCCGGCTAACCGCACTGACGTGGCCACTGGCGCCCGCGCGCTCTACCATGTCAACATCGCCACTTGCGGCTCTGTACGCAGGACTGGATTGCGCCGCAAACACTTCGGAGTGGATATGGTTCTGTGCGACGCCAAGACCCTGCAGGCGCTCTCGCAACTGTCGCTTCAGAGACGCAGGCCCACACATATACCAGTGCGCTCCTGCGGCGATGCTTTCAGAGTGCGCCAGCGCATCATCAGCGGTGAGTTGTTGGCCTTCTTCGGAGTAATAGACCCATTGTCGCAACCAACGCTGCTCAGGGTCGATTTCTGCCAACTCAGCGCTAAAGAGCTCATGTTCACGCGAACGCGACGCATAGTGCAGATGCACAAGCGGACGCTCGCCCTCGGGCATCCGATTGATCGCTCGCAGGTGGCCCATGAGAGGAGTGATGCCGGAGCCAAGCGCCACCATAACCAGAGGCTCCTGCGGCTCACGTTGGGCTGGAAGTGTGAAAGCGCCACCTGGCAGGCTGGCGAAAAGGAGCGTGTTAGGCTGGACAGCATCGAAAAAGGTCGTGGAGATGTCGCCAGCCCCCATCTTCCTGAGCGTGAGTTCCCACGGCCGTGATGGGTCGCCATCGCTACACAGCGAGTAGGAACGATAGAGGGTTTCGCGCGGAGTGGGTAGAGCCAATGTCACAAACTGCCCAGGAAGATAGTGAGTCGGCGCATGCGCCGTATCAATGAGGACGATGGATACACTCGCCACACCAGGCGCAATTTCCTCTCGCTGGATCACCTTCACCCGCAGCATGCTGGCTGGCGTGATCTTCGGTATGCCATCTGTCGGCTGCGATACATACTCCATGCGTTCTTCCACGTCCTTCCCTGAGATTGTTGGTCTGCGTCACGGGCTTCGCTGGACGTAGGCTCGGTAGGCTTTCTCGCTCATGCGAAGATCAGGCCGATGGTATCATCGGGCCGCAGGCCTCTTCAAACAAGAGGGACTTCTAGACGTGTGTAAAGATCAGCGCCACATAGTTCCTTGCACGCGTGCGAAACGGACACAGACAAGGGGCACATGGACCTAGCTCTGCTAGCCATGTGCCCCTTGTCGTCTGGGCTTCAGAACACGCCTAGTAGATGATGACTGGCGTGCCGATCGAGGTCCAATCGTAGAGCCAGGGAATGTCAGATAGCGCGAAGTTCACACAGCCATGTGAGCCGCCATTGAACGCCGATGGGTCGTAGTGCGGCAGGTTGGAATACTTGCCGAACCAGGAGCGCCACCACGCATCGTGTAACTCGTAGCCATAATCCGAGTAATACATCGCGAAGTGAATGGGCGTCGGCGCGTAGTAATTCGGCGAGCCTGGCGGATCAGGTGACTTGAAGACGGTGTCTTTCTGCTTGTCCTGAATGCAGTGGATGCCAGGAATAGAAGGCAGGTCCGGCGCGCCCGTGGTGACATTGTACTCTTTCACCAACTGGCCATTGTCGTACATGCGGGCGACCTGCTCACGCAGCGACACCACGATGACGCGGTACGGGGTCACCTGATAGTAGCTGAGCAGTTGAATATCGGTCTGGTGGACCTGAGTGCTCGGCGTCTTGTCGTTCAGGTTTGCCAGCATCGCCTTGATGTTCGCGGTCATACTTAGCACTTCCGTGTCGACCGCTTTGTAGTCATCGAGCGTGGATGCGACTGCCAGGCGCTGTGTGGCGTCGCCGACACCAGTGTTCGGGTCGGCGTACTCGTACGCGTTGGGATAGCCGACACCGTTGGCCGGGTCAATCGTTACGCTCGCCTGCCCCTGTGCGACGAGTTGCTTGAGCGTCGCGACATCACTTGCCGTCTTGGCCTTCAAGACAGGCAACTGCAGCCCCTGCGTCTGAGTGCGGATGGTCTTGATAGCCGTGGTATAGCCATCTACCGTTGGCTTCGCGCTCAGCGACTGGATTTGCTGGCTGTCGGCGTTGTACTGCGTCTCATACTGACTGACATCCACACCCGTCTGCTTGGCAGATGCGATGTCATCCCCGAACGCCTTGAGCACGTCGGTCGCTGCGGTCGGCAGCAAGGTAATCTCGTTCGCCTGCGCCTGCTGCGTTTGCGACTTCATCAACTTGCTGAGCGCCTGATATTCCTGAGCGGTCGTAGCTGTGCGGAAGGCCAGCAGGTCAGATTGCGCCCACTTCGTCTCAGCGAGCGACTTGGGACTGGAGGTGGTGCCAGGAAGGGTGATCGCGGGGTCGTCCACCCAGTAATAGTCATTATTGCCGAGGGCACACTGGAGCGGAGCCGGGCCGGTGCTCGTGGGGGCTCCATTGAGGAGCGACGTTTCGTCGTCGATCATCTTCGTGAACGCCTGAAGCTGATCATATGTCGGCGAGAACAGCTTGAGCGCGGCGACCTGTCCCTGCGCCGCGGTGTCCACTTTGAAGTAGTCGCGCGTCGTGGATGCTGAGTCAAAGTCAGTCTGCGCCTGTTTCAAGCGACTATGATACCCTGTCGCCTCGATGTAGCTGCCCTTGTCCAGTTCAGCCACGGCGGCTGTAAACGACGTGATATCCGTTTGCGCCATCGCTCGCGCGGTCGCAACGGGCGTATTCTCGACGTCGCGCGTCTTCAGCGTCAACTGCGAGTATAGGGTAGACGCCTGGGTATAGCTTCCCACTGTCCCGTTGACGCCACTGGGGATAGTAGCCTCCGCGCGCAGAATTGGCGCGAGCAGGCTATCAGGCACATACATGGTTGTGCGCGCATCGGCAATCGCCTTATCGAGCGTGGCCTTGTCGCGCTCCGCAGATGAGCGCGCCGCATCAGTGAAGAAGCCGAGCGCCAGGCTTCCTACCAGCGTCAGTGCCAACAGAGACGACGACACTGGCAGAATCCAGGTGGTTTGAGGGCCACCCGATTTCGGCTGTAGTCCCATCCCTACAGGCGCGATGCCCTGTTTCATCCGTCACATCCTCATTGCACTGGATTGCGATTCGAGGCGCCCAGGCCGCCCTCGCTCATTGGCTGAGCGAGGCTGGTACGCCTCTCGGGGGAAAAGACCGTACCGCGCGCCTGAGCTAGAGCGCGTCGGAAGCCAGTCATTTGCCTGTACAACACCTTAATGTATCACGCGCGGAAGATACGTCCTGTAACTTCAAGACGTTGGAATGTGGCGCCGCTCACACTCGCATTAGGCGAATGCCAGCCCCGTCCGCCGTCTGTCGGGCGGGTCGCGAATAATCCCTGTACTCGTGAGACGCTTGTTGAGGGTTCGAATGAACATATCAGGACTGTTAGATAGAACTTTCAGCGGCATGCTCGCTCCACAGAACAGCCGTGACGAGCAAGCATGCCGCGCCTGAGCCGTTATTCGCTCGCGTAGCTAGAGGCCAGCGAACACGTCATCCTCTGGCATGGGGTAATCACTGTCGGAGATGGGCTTGGGCGCGAGGAAGAAGGTCTCCGAACCCATAAACGACCGTAGCTCCTCAGGATTCGCCTTCATCCATGGGCTGTCCTTCGGCAACTGAGTCGCATGAGCGAAGAGCGCGGTACGCTTGGCCTCGAAATCCGCGTCATCCAGCCGTATGCGTGTCTGAATCTTGGCGAGTGGCAGGCCCATCTCCTCGATAGGAATGGTCGCCTCGTCGCCACCCGGGACGAACTCCTCATCGCCGCGTGCACGCGCCTCGTCGCGCATCTTCAGCAAGCGTTCGCGCGGAATCATCGTGTAGTAGACCTTACGAACGCGATGCGGCTGCACGTCGCCGCCGATTTGCTCAGGGAAACGGGTCGGGTCAGCCGCCGCTTCGACGCCTGCCACCGCCAGCTTGTGGATGGCGATGTGATCCACATGGCCATAGGCGCCTTTGGGGTCGAACGTGATGACGACATCGGGACGGAATCGGCGAATCTGATAGACCACCTTGGCGAGCGCTTCCTGCTGGTCAACTTCAGCCAGGTGCCCGTCGATATAGTCGAGGAAGGTCAGATCGCTCACGCCCAGCGCCGAGACGGCAGCGCGCAATTCCTTCTCGCGCACCTGGCCCAGCGTCTCTGGTGTAGCAAGCGCAGGGTCAGCAATCTGGCCCTCCTCGCCACGTGTGGCGCAGACGATAGCCACCTGGCGTCCCGTACGCCGCGCACGCGCGATCGTTCCCGCGACGCCAAAACTCTCATCGTCGGGATGAGCGAATATCGTCATCAGCCGACGCTGGTTCGTGTTTTCTTCAGGCACGCCAAACCTCCAAAGGGCAATAACCCTTTTCCTGTCACAGTACTTGCTGGGCGCTCGCTTCGATGCTAGCCCAGTCGTATCGGATTGTAGTGGCGGGTGACAACGTCTCCGCCAGACTCAGCTTTGACGAGCTACCAGCCCTGCCGCTCCCTGCTCGGGGATGCCATTCACGCCGGGCGTCGCTGGGCGCACTGGCAGGCCACCCTCGAGCGCAACCGCCAGCGCCTCGTGCGCATCGTCCACGGGTACAAACGTCATGCGCTCCCGCAGCTCTTTCGGCAGTTCCTCCAGATCAGGTTCATTGCGCTTGGGCAGAATGATAGTGGTGATTCCGGCGCGGTTGGCGGCGAGCACCTTGTCCTTCAGTCCACCAATTGGCAGCACCTTCCCGCGCAGGCTGATTTCGCCCGTCATCGCGACATCTGAGCGCGTCTTACGTCCCGTGACAAGCGACGTGATCGCCGTCGTCATCGTGATGCCAGCCGATGGGCCATCCTTCGGAATCGCGCCCTCTGGGACATGGATGTGGAACGCGCGACCATCGAAAACGCGCGGATCGATGCCGAGCGACTGGGCATTCGACCGAACATAGGTGAGCGCCGCCTGCGCCGACTCTTTCATCACATCGCCGAGCTGGCCAGTCAGCAGGAGTTGGTTGTCGCGACTTGGCATCATTGCCGCCTCGATGAACATGATGTCGCCACCGGTTGGCGTCCAGGCGAGGCCAGTGACGATGCCAGGCCGGTCAATGCGCTCAGCCGCCTCGGCAAAGTAGCGCTGGCGCCCAAGGTACTCGCGCGTCATATCGGGGGTGACGTCGCGAGGCCCAGCGACACCCTCCGCGATCTGACGGGCAACCTTGCGGCAGATCGACCCAATCTCACGTTCGAGGCTACGCACGCCAGCCTCACGCGTGTAGTTGCGAATGACGGCTACCAGCGTCTCGTCTGAGATGCTGATCTCGTCGTCACGCAGGCCGTTGGCGCGAATCTGCTTCGGCAGCAGATAGCGGCGGGCGATATGAAGCTTCTCGTCTTCTGTGTAGCCTGAGAGTTCGAGAATCTCCATGCGATCGCGCAGCGGCGCGGGAATTGGGTCGAGCGCATTGGCTGTCGCGATGAACATGACGTGTGAGAGGTCGAACGGCAGATCGAGGTAGTTGTCGCGGAACGAGAAATTCTGCTCCGGGTCCAACACCTCTAGCATGGCCGATGACGGGTCGCCGCGCCAGTCAGCCGCCAGCTTGTCTACCTCATCGAGCATGAAGACAGGGTCGTTCGTTCCCGCGCGGCGAATGGACTGGAGAATGCGACCGGGCATCGCGCCGATGTATGTGCGGCGATGGCCGCGAATCTCGGCTTCGTCGTGCACGCCGCCCAGCGAGAGACGCACGAACTCGCGTCCCAACGCCCGCGCGATGCTCTGCCCCAGCGACGTCTTACCGACACCTGGAGGGCCCACGAAGCACAAGATCGGCTCACGATTGACGGCTCGTTCGGCGGACGTGTTCGCGGGCGGTGGCATGGGCTCACCTTCAGACGCCGACTGCTCGCGTTCGGTGGCTTCGCGCTCTGAAGCCTCACGCTGGCGATCCTCTTTCAGACGGCGCACCGAGAGATATTCGAGGATGCGGTCTTTGATCTTCTCCAGGTCATAGTGATCCTCATCCAGAACGGCTCGGGCGTGCGCCACATCAATCGGCTTGCCAGTGCTTTTATTCCACGGCAACGCGATCAGCAGTTCCAGATAGGTGCGGATAACAGAGTACTCTGGCGAGGCGCTGGGTATCTTTTCCAGCCGCGAGAGTTCGCGCATCGCTTCTTTGCGCGCCTCTTCGTTCATGCTGGCCTGCTCGATCTGCTTGCGCAGTTCGTTGATGGTCGCGGCCTCTTCGTTCTCCTCGCCGAGTTCTTTTTGAATCGCCTTCAATTGCTCACGCAGGATGTACTCACGCTGAACCTTGCCCATTTCCTCCTGGGCTTCGTTCTGGATCTTCTTGCCGAGTTCCATCACTTCCAACTCGCGCGTGAGAAACGTCGTCACGCGGTCGAGCTTGGCGCGCACGGAATCCATTTCCAGCAGTTCCTGGCGCAGATCGAGGTCCATCTGTGCATTGCCCGCGATGAGGTAGATCACCTGGCGTGGATCGTCCAGGTTCATCACAGCCATCGCGAGTTGGTCGGGCAGATACTGCACGAGGTTTACCAGCCGCTGGAAGAGATCGATCGCAGTACGCATGCGGGCCTCGATCTCAACGCCATCCTCGACCGCCTCGGGCAAGCGGCGCACCCTCGCCTTGAGATAGGGCTCCGTCTCGCTGTAGCCAGTAATAGAGATGCGGTCTAGCCCCTGAACAATCACATTCACCGTGCCATCGGGCATCCGCAGCATGCGAGCGATACGCGCCACCACACCTACCGAGTAGCAGTCGTTTGGGCCTGCTTCTTCTACCTCGGGGTCTTTCTGCGCAACCAACGCGACCAGCCGCGAGCCACGCATCACATCGTCAATCAACCGAATGCTGCGCTCTTTGCCGATACCCAGGGGCATCACCGAGTAGGGATAGACGACGGTATCTTTGAGTGGCAACACCGCCAGTTCCTCGGGAATCTCGACCTCTGGCTCGACCTCGCTCCGGTTGGCGCCCGCCACATCAGGCTGCTCCGAAGCCAGAGGCGTCGCCTCGGCCGGAATGTCCGCTGGCTGGGGCGTCTGCTCAGTGACCTCGCGATCCGTGGGATCGATGTCCTGCGCGGGGGAGCCGATATCGTCGCGTGGCTGTGATGGTTGCTCGTCGGTGGGATCGGCGTTGTCGTTGAACATATCGCAATCTCCTCTGCGGCGCTCAGCGCACGACGCAGACAGGTTCAGCGCCACGTATCCGCTGAAGTGGCGCACAAGTGTATCTGGGAATGTGATTGGTTTCGCTACATCCGCTTGAGGCCCGCCGTTAGTGCGCCTGAGTTGGCTTGCCAGCGACTGCCGCTACTACTGCCACTCTCGGATCGTGACAAATCACTGGAGCTACGTGGCGCCCCTGGTGTCGCCTTGGGTAGACGAATACGCAGAAAGCCGTCGCGATAGGTAGCCGCGACATCATCAATACGGATGGGCGCTGGTAACGAGAGGTCAGCGTGGAAGATGCCATAGCGCACCTGCGCGGCATGGAAGCACATCGCCTCGTCGTGGTCTGCGTCATCTCGGCGAACACCCGTCACCACGAGCGCATTCGGGTAGAGCGCCACCTCGATCTCATCTTCCTGGACACCCGCCACTTCCAGTTTGACCAGAATCGCGTCCTCAGTCTCGTGGACATCCATCGGGGGGCGCCAGGCTGAGGCATGCCGCAGGTAGGTATAGCCCTGCGCCGCGCCCATCATCGCCTCGCGCAATTCCTGGTAGTGGCGCTCCAGCCCGGCCGATGAACTTCCAAACTGATACGAGACGGACAAGTATCGTACACGCATAAGGCTCGCTCCTCACTCGCGCGTCGCGTTCGCAGCGTCCCCTTCGTCGTCGGCTCAACGCCTGTGTTTGCACATGTCTGATGGTACATAGTATGACGCGGACGGCTCTAGTTGCCAGCGGTGGCGCGCTGCCAAGCGCGACGAGAGAAGCGAGAGACCACTTATATATTCAGTCCCTGCGCGATAAATACGAGCGCATCACCACATTATTACAGCGAGCATGTTATACTCACGGGTACAGGATCACTTACCCACGCTTCGCAGACCCCCTGATCTCCGCTTCGTTGTTTTCTGCTGGTGACTCTCGTTGCTGGCCCGTGGTGTTGGGATGTTGGGATGTGAGGTGGCACGGAGTAGCGCTGGAGTACCCCAGAAGAACAATCGTACGGAGTCCGTGCGAGACGACAACAAAGGATCGGTAAATGCTATGGAACCACCTGTCTTAACCAAATATTCTGAAGCCCCGGTCTACGATTTGAACGCCATGGTGGGATACATCAAAGTTCGACCTCTAACTCTCTGGGCCTGGGAACAACAACTAGGGATGGCGGGTAGCGAGCAACCGCACGAACAACGAACGAGCAAGCGTCGCTATTCTGAGCGCGATCTGATCGCCCTGATGTGGGTGCGCGATCAAGTGGTCGCGGGCGAGTCATTGCATGAGGCGGCCGCACGACTGCTGGCGGCGCAGCGCAACGCTCACGGATTGGGCTATCCGGTGGCGCGGTCGATCACGAGCGGCCCACTCATGGGCGTGAACACCTCTCCTGCACTGAACAGCGGTCAACTGAATTCTGGCTATCTCAGCCATGGTCCCGCTGTTTCCGGTCAACTCAATGCCGGCCCGCTCGGCTCGGGGCAACTCTATGAGTCGGCAGCCGCAGGAACTTACGACCCTACGCAGGCGGGCATGCCCGAATCATGGGGAACACAGCCGGGCGGCACTCTGGGCGCCGCGACCTACACAGGCACTGGCTCATTTGGGATGCACTCGTCCTATGGGGCGTGGGGCGCGCCGAACGATCCGATGAGCGGCGAGCACTGGAATCCGAACCTTGTGAATCCCCAGACCGACACACGCCCTGGCGGATTCGCAGGCCCCCACGCGCCGACTGGAGCGCCCGCGATTGGCGCTGTGTCTGGCAGACTCAACACTATGTTCAACTTCCCCGTAGAGCAAACCGCGTACATCGCGCGCGACCCGATCATGAGCCAGTCATTGGCGAGCCTCCGAGAATTGCGTCAATACGTACCGCAACTGCTCCAGTCATTCGCCCGGTTCGACACGGCGCGGGCATCGGCAGTGGTGGCGGAAGCCATGCGCCGCGTGGGCGTCGAGAACGTCTGCATCGGCCTGGTGCAGCCTGCCATCGCCCGCATCAGCGAGTTGTGGTCCAAGAGCGAGCTGAGCAATCCCGAGGAACGATTCGCGCTGAACTATCTGCGCGGATTCATGTATTCGGTCTACCACTCGACGCAAGAGCCGATTGGCGCGCCGTTTGTGGTCGTTGGCTGCGCGCCGAATGAGTCGAGCGACTTTGGCGCGTTACTGCTGGCCGTCCTCTGGCGACGCGCTGGCATGCGAGTCGCCTTCGTGGGTCGCGGCATCGACGGAGATCAACTCCTCCAGCAGAATTGGCCCATCACGCCAGCGCTCATCGCACTAACGGCGAACTCCTCGCAGCGCATCCGCGCCCTTGCGCGCATCGGAAAGCGCGTGGCTGAGTTGCCGTCGCCGCAGCCGATCTTCGCCTTCTGCGGCCCCGTGTTCGTGCGAAACCCGGAACTCCGGCGCAAACTGACGGGGGTGTACCTGGGCGATGACGCCGTCACCGCTACCCGCTATGCGCGTCAACTGCTCAGCATGGACGCGTTTGGCGAGTAGCGGCACGCGCCAACACTACCCGCGCTCTACGACCGACGATGCTTGTCATCGTCGGTCTTGCCATTCTGCGTTTGGCTCGGCCCGATGTAAGGATTGTCGTCCACGCTGAAAATCCAGTCGTCGTCTGTTTCCAACGCGGTTGGCTCAGTCGTGCGATTTGGCTTTGCCGGCAAGGGTGAAGGTTGCGACGGCTCGATCACGCCGGGCTGAGTGGGAGCCTTGATGTCCATGATCTTCACGTGGTGGCGCGGCGCCGTGTCGCCATCATGCTCGTGGTCAGGATGTTGCGCATCGATGAAGCCTGACTCTTGCTCGACCGCCGACGCTGCGCCATTGCGGGTTCTAACGCCGGTCCCTCCACGATATAGAGGACTGCGGGGGTCGGCGTACCGTGGATCAAAGTCGCGGTATTCCTCGACCCATGCCTCGTCGTTGACATTCTCGCTGTCGTTATAGAGCGCAGCCTGTGTGTCTCGCCTGGCGTCACGCGACGGCATCACTGGTGTGGCGCCCGGCGTGGGAATCGCATCATCCCCGCGCTTACGCATGATGATGTGAGCGATGTTCTCCTCGCCCTGACGTCGGAAGCGAATGTAGACCGGCGCGATTTCCTCCACGAACTCGCGGCTCGTGCTGGCGTCAGTCACCACCTCACGCGACCGCGCGACCCGCCACATGGCAGCGGCTGAAGCCACCGTGCCGATGCGGTAGTAGAGCGGAGTCGTTGGGCCGCCCAATTGGCGTGCGAGGCGGAACGCGTCCTGCGCCTCCTGATCGCGCAGCACCTGTTCATCGATTGCCATAAATCCTGGCTGGACGGTTTGCGCATCTGCAAGGAAGACCAATAGCACCAGACGTCCGCGCGCCTCCTGGAAAGCGGAGCGAATCACCTGCTCATTGAACTTTGAGCCCGTCCGCACAATCGCAAAGATAGAGTCAGGAGCCAGCGACATCGCCCATGACGGCTGGATAGCCGCGCGCCCCTCGCGAGTCTGGTAACGATAGTGGAAGATCGCGATTGCCATACCCACGACGGTCAGGCTACTGCCAAAAATGGTCGCGTCGCGTTTGGAAATGAGGTTCGTCGTCCAGGCTGTCAGCACCAAAATCGTCGTGACGATGCCCAGACCAAAGTTGATGGTGGGCCAGTATTTACGCCATTTCTCTCGCCACACAGCCATCGCGCGCTGCGTCGCTGTAGGCTCAGCGACCGGCGAGGCGGTATCACCATTCGCGAAATCTTGGGTGCGAGCCGTCGCAGCTCCAGTGCGCGCCGCCTGAGCCGCCTCCACTTCGAGATCTTCATCATGAAGTGTGACCTGTCTGCCGCCGCGGCGCTCACGGTAGCGCAGCACATCCACGGCAATGCAGGTGAGAGAGAACGCGCCAAGCAAACCGAACGCGTAGAGCTGGCCTAGCAGATCGATTTGCCCATTCGCGAAGATCAGAATCGCGATCGGGATGCCCGTCGCCAGCGCAATTGAGATGTATGGCGTGTCGCGCCACTTATCACGCTTTTCCACAATCGCGGGAAAGAAGCTCATGCGTGAGAGCGCGAGAAATACATGGTAGGTGCCGATGATCGCGGTATTGCTGGCAAAGATCAGCAATGCGGACGCGATGACAGCCGTGGCAATGCCGACGACTGGGCCTGCGGCGGCCAAGCCAAGCTGCGAAATGAACTGGTTGGGATCAATATGGGCGACATGGTGCGCCAGCAACGCGTTATGCTTGCCATCGAGCAGGGTCGTGGCCAAAATTGTCAGCAGCGGGCTCGTGAATCCAACGGTTAGCACGACCAGGCTCAGCGCAATCGTCACGGTGCGGCTGCGTGGGCGCTGCATGACAGGCGATAGCTGCGAAATCGACTCCAGGCCTGAGAATGCCAGGAACGCGCCCGCGAATCCGGTGAGGAGTACGATGGGCGTAATTCGCTCGCCCTGAAAGATGCTTGCGAAGAGGGACATGATCTGCTGGAGCGGGATGGTTACCGCCACGGCAACGATGATGACGATGTCGCTGATGAATGCTGCGATGGCGATGTACAGACTAACCATCGCGCTTTCTTTGATGCCCCACCAGTTGAGCACGCCAAGCAGCACCAGCACAATGATCGTGATGATCAGCACGTACGGTTTGACGCCAGGGTAGACATCCTGAAAGTATTGCAGGCCCGACAGGGAACTAATCGCCGCCGTCAGGAAGTAGTCAACCAGGATGAACATGCCGCCGAGCGCGCCGACCCAGGGGTTGAGCGCGCGGGCAGAAACCGTGACGACACCGCCGCCTTCGGGGAAGCGCACGCTCACCTCAGCGTACTTCAGCGCCAGCAAAACAAACGCGCCCATGGTCAACGCGACGAAGAAGCCGCCGAGATGTCCAAACTGTCCGAACAAGATGCCAGGTGTATAGTAGACGGACGTGCCGATGTCAGCGAATACCACTGCCCAGCAGAGGAGCGCGCCGAGGCTGTGTGCTCCATGTTCCGCCGCGCTGTGTGCTGCGGGCGCGCCACCAGCGGTGGCGGATATCGTCTTCTGACTCACGTCTGTCGTCTGCCTCCACTGAGCGTCGCCCGAAGATGACGCCGCAGCCACGCTGGCCGCTCTATACGTTCGGTTGATACGGGAAACATCGGAAGTATAGCACTCACTACCCTATGCTACGTCCGAGCCCGTTGCTGTGTTTGCTTGCCAAACAGCGGCGCCGTTTGTGCGGGAACACTGGGCGTCCGGTCTGGCGTCGATACCCGTCCGGGACAAGCGCTCCGATGGATCGTGTCGCACGAGTGATAGAGAGGATAGGCGAAGGGATGGAAACACCACACGACCAGCCACCGTACAGCGACCAGCCAACATCAGACTCAGGGCAGACACAGTGGGCGTCCGATGCGCAATCAGAACAGCCTGCATTCTCATCCTCCAGGCAGGAGGATCAGACCGATCCTGGCACATCGTCAACGTCTCCCATGTCCTCTGAGTCGCCTGCGCCGCCACCGCCGCCTGAACCGTCGACTCCGTTTGGGATGAATGAGGCTCAGCAAGCCTACACACCCCCGCCGCCAGAGCCGACGCCTCTGCCTCCCAATGCGCCACCACCGCAGGGCTACATGCCACCACCACCGTCGGGTGTCATGCCGCCGCTCGCACAACCATATCAGCAGCAATCTCAGCAGCCTTATCCGCAACAACCATACCAGCCACCAGCGCCGGGCATGAGCGCCGGATATCCAGTTCAGGGCGCGCCGCGCGACTGGCTGACGACACTCCTGCTGTGCATCTTCCTGGGCTGGTTGGGCATCCACCGGTTCTACGTCGGCAAGAATGGCACAGGCATAGCCATGTTGCTGACGGCTGGAGGCTGTGGCATCTGGGAAATCGTGGACCTCATCATGATCGTGACGGGGTCATTCACCGACGCAGAGGGGCGACCGCTGGCCCGCATTTCCGCATGAGCCGTGCGGCGCGTCTATTGTGGCTGGCAGCGCCGGTCGCGCTCGTCGCGATTCCCACCCGCTGGATCGCGGCGGCGCCGACCGTTTGCCTCATCCGCAGGGTGACTGGGCGCCCATGCTCCGGCTGCGGCATGACACGCGCGCTGTCGGCGTTGGCGCATGGCCATCCCAGAAGCGCCTGGCGCTACAATCCGCGCATCGTCATCGTCGCGCCCTTGCTGGTTGGCGCCTGGGCGCGCGCGTTCGCCAGTGCGCCTAAATAGTTCATCGTACACAAAAATGGCGTCCTACCCTCCCAGGTGGAGAGCGGGACGCCATTTTTGTGTGTTAGCAGTGGCGGCTATGCCTGTTTGCTGTCGGCAGCCAGGCGCCGCAGCACGGTCAACAGGATGCCACCATTGCGATAGTAGCGGATGTCGATCGGGCTGTCGAGGCGAGCGACCGCCTGGAACTCCTTGGTCGAGCCATCGGTGGCATGCGCGCGAACGGTCACCAACTGGCGTGGTTTCAGTTCGCCATCGATGCCGACGATGTCGAAGGTCTCGGTTCCGCTCAAACCAAGGCTCTCGCGGCTTTCCCCCTGCTTGAATTGCAGCGGCAGGATGCCCATGCCGACTAGATTGCTGCGGTGGATACGCTCGTAGCTTTCCGCGATGGTCGCGCGGATGCCCAGCAGAAGCGGTCCCTTCGCCGCCCAGTCGCGCGAACTGCCTGACCCATATTCTTTGCCTGCCAGAATGATGAGCGGTGTGCCCTCACGCTGGTAGCGCATCGAGGCATCGTAAATCGTCATCTCCTCGCCCTCGGGCAGGTGCGACGTCCAGTAGCCTTCTTTAGTCGAAAGTTGGTTGCGCAGGCGGATGTTGGCGAATGTGCCGCGCATCATCACCTCGTGGTTGCCACGGCGAGCGCCGTAGCTGTTGAAGTCGCGCTGCTGCACGCCATGCTCGACGAGGTATTGCCCCGCCGGGCTCGACGCCGGGAAGGAGCCGGCCGGCGAGATGTGGTCGGTAGTGATGGAGTCGCCGACAGAGACGAGCACGCGAGCCCCAGTGATATCGCCGCGCTTCTCTGGCTCCGGCTTGATGCCCTCGAAGAACGGTGGCTTACGCACATAGGTCGAGGAATCATCCCATGGGAACAGACCGTCGCCAGCCTCGGCCAGCGGCAGCGCCTTCCAATGTTCGTCGCCCTCGAAGACGTGCGCGTACTCCGACGTGAAGACCTCCGGCTTGACGACACGTTCCAGCATCTCCTGCACCTCTTGTGGGGTCGGCCAGATGTCGCGTAGGTAGACAGGCTTGCCGTCGGGATCTTCACCGAGGGGGTCTTTGGTGAGATCCTTGTCCACAGTTCCGGCCAGCGCGTAGGCCACCACCAGCGGCGGCGACGCCAGATAGCTCGCCCGCACCTGTGGATGGATGCGCCCCTCGAAGTTGCGGTTACCACTCAGCACCGCAGCCACGACCAGGTCATTCTCCGTGACAGCCTGGCCTACCTCGTCGGGCAATGGGCCGCTGTTACCGATGCAGTTATGCACGGCAACGCCGCCCGCCACGAAGGCGTGGATGCCTTCGACCGAGATGTCGTAGACTCGACGCTTGCCTGCCGGTCGCTGATCGACTACCTGGAGAGCGAAGGTCGGCAGAAACTTAGCGTCCTTGCCTACGCAGTAGCGTTTCTCGTAGGTGGCCTCTTCCCTGCGGTTCAACGGAGCGAACCAATCTCGCACTTCCATTTGCTGGAAGAGTGCGACTGGCGACGGGAAGTCACAGCTATCGCGATGCAGTGGCTGGAAGGGGCGGCCGTCGGTTTGAGGCAGTCGAGAGAAGCGGTCGTGCCCTTCGAGCAAGGAATAATGTGGAGCTATCACTGACTCGCGGCTGGATAGCTCTGCCGCAGCTAACTGGCGAGCTTTAGCGAACGACAGCTCGATGTGTTGCTCGTGCAGTTCCTCCAAACGGCTCGACATCCAGAGGCGATGCTGGTTAATCTTGTTCACCATGCGCCAATAAACCGCCGCAGCACTGGCGTGCATCGCCTTGTCTACGCAGTATCGGAATCCAACGCGCTCAATGAATGATAGTCCGTCTGGCAGTTCCAGGCGCACCTCAATACGTGGACGATCATCCTTCGCCGAGGGGTAGGTCGAGTCCGAGCGTCGTGTCGGATATTCGTAGATATTCGCGCCTTCTGTGGCGACGCCGCAGCGACCCAACAGCGTGACAATTTCGGTCATCAGGCGCTTGAGCGCAGGGACGTTCTCTGATAGAGAACTTTGCGAAAAGGCGGGGCTGTCGAGGCTGGCGTCTTCGTCACGAGGTCCCCAACGGTGCAGAGACGGCGCATGTCCATCGGCGCCAAAGAGACCGCCAAGGAACTCACGAACGATGGCGACTGGACACTGTGCATCCAGGATGAAAGCTGGCAGTGCCGCCGCCTGCTGGATGCGTCGCCCGACTCGCACGCCAGGCAAGGTGACGATAGCATCGGTCAGCGGCTTAGGCAGCACGGCTGTCCACTTCCGCTCGTCATAGCGCGTCGCGGCAGGACGAAGGCCCGTCACCAACTCGATGTCGTTGAGCACGACCTCGCGGTCAACCGCCTGGCCCACATGAATGCGCCCCTGACCCAACTCACTGATCGAGCCGTCGCTAAGTAGGTGACCCAGCAGGCGAGCGAACGCCAGCGTCTTCTGACGCTCACCTGGAGCCGACATCGTGAAAGCGAGTGGGCCAACCTGGAGCGAATAGCCGGTTTCGTCAATGCTTGGCTCGTCCAGCGGCGTCTCCAAGCCCATGACGATGCGATCCTCATTCAACCGCAACTCGTCGGCGCGCACCCAGCGCCCGTCCGCGCACAAGAGCTTGTGATCTGGCGTGCAGACGAGGGTCCGGCCATCCTGGAACGTGAGTGAGATTGTGTCCCGGACACCCTGATCCATTCTCGCGGTCTGCGCTGCGATACTCAGGCGTGTTTCTGCAGTGGGGCCAAGCACGTGAGCGCCGCCGGCGAGCGGGGCCCGCTCGATGCGGATGGCGGTGCCGTTGGCTAGCGAAACTGGCGTGCCTTCGGCAATGCAGGTTGTGCAGCCGTAGCCGACGACATTGAAGTGCAGCGCCTCCAGGAAGGGGATGAGCCCCGCCGCTTCGAGGTAGTCCGTCACGGCGCGCGACCCAGGGGCGAGACTCGTCTTGACGGCTGGCGAGACCCGCAGTCCACGCTCGACAGCGTGCTTGGCGAGCAGTCCCGCGCCGATCATGACCGACGGATTCGAAGTGTTGGTGCAACTGGTGATCGCGGCAATGGCGACGGCGCCGTGGGTCAACTCGACCTCCTCGCCATCCATCTTCACCGTCGCGGTCGGAGCCTTCACCGCAACCGCCGCGCCGCCATCACTGGCGCCTTCGTAGCGGTCCTTGTAGGCCGTGCGGAAGTTATCCTTGACACCACCTAGCAGAACGCGGTCCTGCGGGCGACGTGGGCCAGCCATGCTCGGCTCGATCGAGCCGAGGTCCAGTTCGAGCAGTTCATTGAAGGTCGGCGCGGGTGTCTCGTCCGTGCGGAAGAGCCCCTGCTCCTTCGTGTAGCGCTCCACCAGATCTACCAGATTGGCGTCGCGGCCCGTCAGCCGGAGGTAGCGCAACGTCTCGGCGTCCACCGGGAAGAAGGTGGCGGTCGCGCCAAACTCTGGCGACATGTTCGAGATGGTCGCGCGGTCGGCCAGACCCAGCGAGCTCAGGCCCGCGCCGCTGAACTCGACGAAACGGCCCACTACGCCGTGCTTGCGGAGCATCTGCGTTACGACCAGCACAAGATCGGTCGCCGTGGCGCCCTCTGGCAGCGAACCAGTCAGGTGGATACCAACAACCTCTGGCGTCAGCAGATACAACGGCTGACCCAGCAGCACAGCCTCGGCCTCGATGCCGCCGACGCCCCAGCCAAGCACGCTCAGACCGTTGATCATCGTCGTGTGTGAGTCTGTGCCAACGAGCGTATCAGGGAAAGCCACGCCGTCGCGCACCTGCACCACCTTGGCGAGATACTCCAGGTTGACCTGATGGACGATGCCCGTCCCTGGCGGCACCACGCTGAAGTCCTTGAAGGCCTGCTGCGCCCAGCGGAGCAACGCGTAGCGCTCGCCGTTGCGCTCATACTCTCGCGCGACATTCGTCCCGAACGCGAGGTTGGTGCCGAACGCGTCTACCTGCACCGAATGATCAATCACGAGGTCGGCAGGCACGAGCGGATTGATATCCTTCGGGTCGCCACCCAGTTCCTTCACCGCGTCCCGCATCGCCGCGAGGTCCACCACGGCTGGCACACCAGTGAAGTCCTGAAGGATGACACGCGCGGGCAGGAAGGGAAGTTCCTCCGGCTCACCGGGCGCGGGCTGCGCGCCAGGACGCCATTTCGCCAGCGCCTCCACATCGGCCTGGCTCACCAGATCAGGCTGGAGGTCGTGCTGCCGCAACGCATTCTCCACCAGTACGCGCACCGTGAATGGCAGGCGCTGGAAGTCTACGCCGAGCTTTTTCGCCAGCGTATCGAGGCGGTAGATGCCGACCTCGCCGCTCTGGGTGGTCAATGTCGCCCGCGCGCCATACGTATCGCGCCGGGACTGTGCGGAAGACATACGCTAGCTCCTTACAAAGTGGATAACCAAGAAACCTACGCGTTGACGTATCTGTCGCGGCGCCGTCTCAGCCGCTGTGGCTGCCGGGCGTCGCGAAGCCGTAGAGAGGGGCGCCAGACGTCAGGCATCTCTCAGCCTGATCGCCAAGGGAGGCGTGTTGAGTGGGCAAGCGTTGTGGAGGCAGGAACGCGCTCACGGGGCCGCAGGCGTCGCGCTCCTGCCGCGGAAACCACTCATCATACTCAGAGGCGAGAGCATCGTCGCACTGCTCGACGAGCAGTCGAACATTCTGCGAAGCCGCCATGGCTTACACCTCTCTACGAGTCGAAGGAGTTGGAAGGCGTTCGACGCGCTGGCCTCCTGTCCGTGCAGCCAGCCACGCCCACAGGCAGTATAGCCCACACATACGGCGCCACGTGTGCGCCATGCGCAGCAGGTGGTGATGAGTTCAGTGGAACGCTTGCAGTATAGCAAACAGTCTATTCAATGGGATGATGCCAACTATTGAAAATTCCGATATGGGCGCACTCGCTCAACCTTGATTGTGGCAGCGCTGAGGGTATGTAAAGCAAGGCAACTATATCGTATTGTGTAGCGTTAGTTAGGACACTTGACAAACTAACAACCGCATGCTACCTTGTCCAACAGCGGAGGGCAGCGGCCTATGACACCATCAGACGGCGGCGTGCCGCCCAGCATTCGCTGGCGCGACGCCCTGCTCCGACCCAATGTTGTGGGCCACCGCGCTTCAGACCTCCACGATATGCGTGAGGCGAACAATGCGCTCGTCTTACGTCTCATCCGCCAGCATGGACCCATGGCCCGTGTCGCCATCGCCCGGCGTACTGGCCTTTCGCGAACCACCGTTAGCAGTATCGTAGATCGGCTCCTCTCTGAGGAGATTGTTCGAGAAGGCGCGACCTTGAACGCGGCGCCCAGTGGCGGACGCCGGCCTACGCTCGTGCATTTCAACGAGTCTGCCGGCCTCATCCTCGGCGCTGACATGGGTCGCACACACTTCACTATCATCGCGACAGATCTTGACGCTCGCATTCTCGCCCGCCGTTCCGGTCCCTGGGACACCAATCTCGGCCCCACCGTCTGCTTGCCACGCCTTGCCAGCGAAATTCGCATGTTGGTGAGCGAGCATCAGCTCAACTGGGAGCGCATCGTTGGCGTCGGTATTGGCATTCCCGGGCCGGTTGACATCAATCTTCACACGCTGGTCGCGCCCCCGCGCATGGCCGGATGGGATGGAGTGGATGTCGAGGGCATCTTGCGCTTGGCGCTCAATGTTCCTGTCATTCTCAACAATGACACCAACGTTGGCGCGCTGGCGGAGAGCCGCTTCGGCGCGGCTGCGGGTGAGTCCGACTTCGCCTATGTGAAAGTTGGCACTGGCATCGGATGCGGCCTTGTCATCAACGGCGAGATCTATCGCGGGAGCAGTGGAGTGGCAGGCGAGATAGGCCATTTTACGGTGGCTGAGGATGGCCTGCTGTGCGACTGTGGCAATCGTGGCTGTCTCGAAGCAATGGCGGGAGCGCCTCAACTCGTCCGGTATGCGCTCGATGCTGGCTACGGCCAGGGCGAGGCCGCAGCAACGTCGCAACCGGAGCGTGAGGTAGATGTGGCGGAGGTCGTGCAGGCAGCGATTCACGGCGATAGCGCGTGTCAGTCCGCGATTCGGCGGGCTGGCGCATATATCGGTGTGGCGCTGGCTAATCTGGTCAACCTGGTCAACCCATCGGTCATTCTGCTCGATGGCAGCATGGCGCGGGCAGGGTCAATCCTGCTCGAACCGATCACGAAGGCCATCGGGGAGCGCAGCCTGTGGGCCGCCTCACGTGCAACACGCGTGCAGGTGAGCGCGCTGGGCGACAGCGCAATCGCGCTGGGCGCGGCGACTATGGTGCTGGATGCGGTCTTTGGCTCGCCCGTCTATATCGAGCCCGTGGATCAACTAGCTGGCGACGACGATGTGGATGAGCCCCACAGCGTCGGGGTAGCTGGCGGCGTTTCGGACGCTTGAGCGTGGCGGACGCGCAGGCGCCTCTGAGCGGGGGGAGGTTTGAGGCGGTTGGCTCACACTGTCCATCATCGTTGATTGGTCGGCGATTGAGGCATCATGCATCTTTCGCGTACATCTCATCTGTAGAGTGTCTGCGTTGTCGTTAGAGATACGCCGCTCCTCTCGTGTGATTGACACGATGACAAACGGCGTACTAATGGCGAGTATGGAATCTTGTAGGCGCGCCATCGAAGGCGTGCCCCACCCGAATGAACGGAGATCTTACGATGTCGTTTTCCCCGATATCTCGTGGCCGTGCATCGGCCGCCGCACTGGTTGGCGTCAGCCTGCTGACTCTGGCGCTGGCGGGCTGCACCTCGGGTGGTGGCAGCGGCAGCGCCAGTGGCCCCGGTAGCGCGGCGAAGGGCTGCAACAAGGTTGGCTTCCTGATCCCTGAGAGCGCCTCGTCTGCTCGCTGGGAAGGCAATGACCATCCCGACATGGAGGCCTCGATCAAGAAGTACATGCCCAACGCCACGCTCCAGGTTCAAAATGCGAACGGCTCCGACACAACGCAGCTGTCGCAGGCCGAAGCTATGTTGGCACAAGGTGTTTGCATCCTGATCGTCGCGCCGCATGACAGCACCGCGGCAGCTACGATCGTCGATAAGGCCATGGCGCAGCACGTGCCGGTCATCGCATATGACCGCCTGATCCAGAGCAAGAACACCGCCTACTATGTCTCCTTCGACAACAAGAAGGTCGGCCAGCTGCAGGGCCAGTACATCGCTGACCACTACAGCCAATATGTGACGTCGAACGGCAACAACAACCTCGTCATGATCAACGGCTCGCAGACCGACAACAACGCCATTCTGTTCCGCGATGGCGCGCACACTGCCCTCGATCCGCTGATCTCGGGCGGCAAGCTCACCAAGGTGTACGAGCAGTACACGCCAAACTGGGACAACCCAACCGCAGAGAGCGAGATGCAGGGCGCGCTGACCCAGACCGGCGGCAAGCTTGCTGTGGCGTATGTCGCCAACGACGGCATGGCTGGCACGGTGATCGCTGCCTTGCAGCAGGCCCATCTGGCCGGTAAAGTGCTGGTGACTGGCCAAGACGCGACGGTCGCTGGAATCCAGAACATCCTGCTGGGCAACCAGTCGATGACGGTGTACAAGGCCATCTCGAAGGAAACCGACGCTGCTGCGCAACTCGCGGCTGCGCTGAGCGCTGGCAACAGCACCGCCTCGTTGACGAACGGCGCGACGACGGCCACCCAGGATGGCGGCAATCTGCCGTCTGTGCTGGAGACTCCGGTAGCTGTGGACCAGTCCAACATCGCATCCACGGTGCTGGCTGATGGCTTCGTGACCAAGGCTCAGATCTGCGCGGGCGTTCCGGCTGGCACTGCTGGCGTCTGCTAGTCGACAACGCGTCTGCTGGTAGATCAGAACGTCTGAATAGCGACCTTGCGGGCTGCGGGGTGACGACCTTCGGGTATTCCTCCGTGGCCCGCGCTTCCATTGCCAGACGCTGTGGACAGCCGCGAGCATCGCTGTTGATCATCGCTACGCGTAGAGTCTGCGGTGATGTGGTCGATGATTCTCGCGCTCGTTGGCGTTGTGGCCACGAGATGGAGCTAATCCTATGTCTTCCGCGACAGAAGGGGCCTCGGCAGGCGAATCAGTTCGCGTCCCAGCGCTCCAGTTGACCAACATCAGCAAGGCCTTTGGCGCGGTTCAGGCGCTTCGCGACGTAGACTTCGAGGTCTACTCTGGCGAGGTCGTCGGACTGGTCGGTGACAACGGCGCGGGCAAGTCAACGCTCGTCAAAACGATCGCCGGTGTGAATGTCCCCGACACAGGCGAAATCTTCGTCAATGGGCAGCGCGCCCACATTAGCGGCCCTTCCGATGCGACGCGACTTGGCATCGAGACGGTGTATCAGGATCTCGCGCTCTGCGATAACCTGGATGTCGTCAACAACCTCTATCTGGGTCGCGAGGCGGTCTCCGCACCTGCCGGGCCGCTCTCCCCTCTCAACGAACTGGAGATGGAACGCCGCACCGTCGAAGTGCTGCGAACGCTCGACGTGAAGATTCCCTCGGTACGCTCGATGGTACAGTCACTCTCTGGTGGCCAGCGGCAATCCATCGCCGTCGCCAAGACCATCCTGCGGAATGCGCGGGTTGTGCTGCTCGACGAGCCAACCGCCGCACTTGGTGTGGCGCAGACCCGCCAGGTGCTATCGCTGATCAAGCGCCTGCGCGAGCAAGGGTTGGCGGTCGTCGTCATCTCGCACAATCTCGCGGACGTGTTCGAGGTGGTTGACCGCGTGGTGGTCATGCGACTGGGCCGCAGGATAGCGACATTCGATATCCACAACACCACTCCTGAGAAGGTAGTCGCGGCGATTACAGGGGCGGAGTTCAGCGAAGTGGCCGAGAACGGCGACGCAAGCGATGTCGCCACGCCGGCATAGACGAGAGTGAGCGAGACAATGCAGAGCGATGTGACGAAGGCCCCGGCCACTCAGACTGACGCCTCTCAGCCCACCTCACCAACGCCTCCCGAAGAGTCGTTTACCCAGGCGATGATGACGCGGCTGCGGCGTGGGGAAGTTGGCCAGCTTCCCGCTGTCCTGATGTTGATAGTGATCATCGCCATCTTTGAATATGTCTCAGGCGGCGTCTTTCTCCACCCGATCAACCTCAGCAACCTGGTCCTGCAAGAAGCCGACGTGGCAGTGATCGCGCTGGCCGCCGTGCTAGTCCTGTTGCTGGCCGAAATTGATCTGTCACTCGCGGCCGTCGCGTATTTGTGTGGAGCAATAACGGTCATTACCTCCACCTATCATCATTGGCCTGCTGCGCTCGCGCTCGCGGCTGGATTGGTGACTGGTTTGATCGTCGGCTTGATCAACGGCGTGCTGGTCGCGGCTTTGAAAATCCCTTCCTTCATCGTGACTCTCGCCGGATATATCTTCTACTCGGGCTTGCTGCTCCACCTCGAGCTGCCCAACACGACAATCACGCTCTTCGATCCGGCTTTGAAGGGGATCATGTCCAACTACGTGATCTTCCCATGGGATGTACTGTCACCAATCCCGATCATTGCGATCTTCGCGGCCGTTCTGCTTTTCGAGCGGCGCCGACGAGCGCAGGCAGGGCTGACTTTGGAACCCATGTGGTCGGTGTGGCTCAAGGTGGGTGCAGTAGTCCTGTTCGTGGCAATCGCGCTGGTGATCTTCGAGAGCGCGCTCGGCGTTCCCTACTCGATGTACATCATATTCGGTGTTCTCCTTGTCGCATGGCTCATCCTGAAGTTCACCACCTATGGGCGCCACGTGTATGCGGTCGGCGGCAATCCTGAGGCGGCGCGCCGCGCAGGTATCAATGTCACCTGGATCCGTATAAGCGTGTTCGCGCTAGCTTCGATGCTGGCTGGCCTGGGCGGCATTATGGTCACCTCCCGCACCACATCGGCGCCTACCTCGGTGGATCCCCGGCTGCTGCTGTTGGCCATCGCCGTAGCGGTTATCGGCGGCGTCAGCCTCTTCGGCGGTCGCGGCTCGGTCTGGGGCGTGGTGCTCGGCATCCTGATCATCGGTTGTCTGGAGAATGGCCTCACCTTGTTCAGCTCCGCCAGCAGCGATATCGAGCAGATGCTGGAAGGCGCGGTGCTGATCGCCGCAGTCATCCTCGACGCGGTCACGCGCCGTCGCAACGCCGTCAGCGGCAGGTAGCGCGGCGAACACACATTCGGCGCATCCTTTGTGGGCCTGGCGGGAAATGTCCTGTCAGGCCCACCGCCATCTAGCGTCATCTTAGGCTGGTTCAGGAGGAACGAGAGATGAACGAGAACGAGCCACTGCGGGTCGGCATCGTGGGCTATGGATTGGCGGGATCGGTGTTTCACGCGCCACTCGTGGCCACGACACCAGGCATGCGCATCGCCGCGATCAGTGTGGGCGATGCGACACGCACGGCAAAAGCGCGTCACGACTATCCTAACGCGACGATCTATCCGACAGCGCAGGCATTGCTAGGCGCGATGGAGACGCTTGACCTGGTGGTGGTTGCGGCTCCGAACGACGCGCACGCGTCCGTTGGCATCGCGGCGTTGGAGGCTGGCCTGCCCGTCGTCATCGACAAACCCTTCGCCGCGAACTCGGCTGATGCGCGGCGTGTGATGGAGACAGCCAGGCGCACCGGCAAGCTCCTGACCGTATTTCAGAATCGCCGCTGGGACAGCGATTTCTTGACAGTGCGGCAACTGATCGCAGGCGGAGCGCTTGGCAAGGTGTCGCGTCTGGAGAGCCGGTTCGAACGATTCCGCCCCGCGCCGAAAGCGGGCGCCTGGCGAGAGAGCGACGCGCCTGAATTAGCGGGTGGCCTGCTCTTCGACCTCGGCGCACACCTGATCGACCAGGCGCTGCAACTCTTTGGCGCGCCAACGAGCGTCTACGCTGAGCAAGATCGGCGGCGGCCTGGCGTCCGTGTGGACGACGACACGTTCGTGGCGCTGCGGTTCGGCGGCGGCGAGGTGGCGCACTTGTGGATGAGTGTCATTCCGCGTATCCTCGGCCCACGCCTGCGCATTGTCGGTTCCGTCGGCGTTTACGAGAAGTTCGGGCTGGACCCGCAGGAGGCGCAACTGGGCGCCGGCGTACGACCGGGCGACGCGGACTATGGCCGTGAGCCGCGCGAGCAGTGGGGACGACTCGCGACCGAGATCAACGGTGTCGCGGTGGATGGCGCAGTCGAGAGCCTGCCTGGCAGCTATCAGAACTACTACGCAGGCGTGCGAGACGCCATTCGCGAGGGCAAGCCCGCGCCGGTTGATCCCGCCGATTCTCTGCGGGTCATCGAGGTGATCGAAGCGGCGCGCACGAGCGCTGAGCGCGGCGAGGTCGTGCGGCTCACCTAGCAGGCGCGCCGGAGTTAGGCGATGTCGCGCGGAGGGAGCAACCCGAGCAACTGATTGAGCATGCGTCCGGTGAGACCCCAGATGCGATAGGACCCGAAGTCGTAGAAATGGACCGCGTGCGACTCTCCCCCGCGACTCCATAACTCAGAGTGATATGTGCCCGGGTCATCGAGCGCGCTCAGTGGCGCTTCGATGATCTCGGCGACCTCGGATTCTTGCGGATGCAGTGCCGGCAGCCCCTCGCCGAGCCAGCCAACGTAGGGTGTCACGAAGAAATTGCTGACGACCGTGAACGTCGGCGAGAGCGCGCCGAGCAATGCGACGCGGGCGCGCTCCAGTCCAAGTTCCTCGTGTGTTTCGCGCAGGGCGGTGTGCGCAAGTGAGCCGTCCTGCGGTTCATACGAGCCGCCCGGGAACGAGATTTCGCCGCTGTGGGCGCGCAGATCTGGTGAGCGGCGCGTGAACAGCAGGTGCGGGCGCCCCTCTCGCGCATAGATTGGGGCCAGCACAGCAGCCTGGCGCGGCTTCGCGCCACGGAAACGCGGATCTGGATGCAGGGCCTGCAATTCACTCTCGTCAATGTGGTCTGCCGCAGCTGTTGCGTCTGGGGTGATGGGAATCGGAGCAAGGCGTTTGGTGAGGAAAGCGGCAAGGGCATTAGCGTCACGCAGGAGGAGCGCACGCGAAGGAGGAGCCTCCGTGTCGAACTCTGGAGCGCCGCTCATCGTCTCTGTCCGTCCCTTCCGGCGCATAACCGCGCTGCGCCCGGCCATGTCTTGCGCGTTTGCGGCTGCATCTGTTATACTACCCCCTGTAGCGGGGGCTTGCAACGCACTGGTCGGTGGAGAGCAGGTCGCGCTCACGTGAGTTCAGAGAGCGAATCTGCATCTGACAACCACGCAGAGCCAACGACTCCCGGAAGTTTGTGTGAATGGATGCTGGGGCGCTGATCTCGGTTAACCAATAGCGGTACCCGGAGTCAGTCCAGCGTTTTCGTGTAGTCTGTCTTTCGCGCCAATGAACGAAAACAGTACTCGTCAGGCGCCATTCAACCTTCTCTCCCCTCCACTCCCCAGGACTTCAGCGGACGCTCCCCCTCTCTGCACGGCTCGCGTTAAGCGCCCGTAGCAGCATC
>DASVZC010000028.1:0-9853 GCA_036391835.1 Ktedonobacterales bacterium
GAGTACATTGGGATGCGCACGGCCGCCGAGCGATTGCGCTGCGAGAACACCAGGTTGACCGGCGCTTCGTAGCCTGGCACGAGCCGCCGGTAGCTGTTGGTGGTGGGAGCCGCCAGCGCGAGGATCGCGGGCGCGTGCGTCAGCAGACCGCCGATGTACATGCGCGCCATCTCGGAGAGGCCCGCATACCCTTCGGGGTCGGCGAAGAGTGGTCGCTCACCCTTCCACAGACTGGAATGGACGTGCATGCCGGAGCCATTATCGCCAAAGATCGGCTTGGGCATGAAGGTGACCGATTTGCCGTGCCGCCGGGCGACGTTCTTGACGATATATTTGTAGAGAAGGAGCTTGTCGGCCATGCGCAGCAGCGAATCGAAGCGCATGTCAATCTCGGACTGTCCGGCTGTCGCCACTTCGTGGTGCTGCGCTTCCACTGGAATGCCGCACTCTTCGAGCATCAACGCCATCTCGGTGCGCAGGTCTTGCAGCGTGTCTGTCGGCGCGACGGGGAAATAGCCTTCCTTCGGGCGGATGCGGTGACCCAGGTTCGGGCGGCCTTCGGCGCCGACGCGGCCAGAGTTCCAGTGGGCCTCTTCGCTATCCACACAAACTGACTGCTCGTTCGTGGTGGAGCGATAACGTACATCGTCGAAAATGAAGAACTCCGCCTCAGGGCCGAAGAACGCGGTATCTGCGATGCCAGTTGACTTGAGGTACTCTTCCGCCTTCTTCGCGACATGACGCGGGTCGCGGCTGTACGATTCCAGGCTACCCGGCTGCGCTACATCGCAAATGAGGCTGAGCGTGGGGACAGCGGTGAAGGGATCGAGGAGAGCGGTGGCCGGATCGGGGAGAAGGAGCATGTCGCTCTCATTGATCTCCTGGAAGCCGCGGATGCTGGAGCCGTCGAAGCCGATTCCCTCAGAAAATGCGGACACCCCGAACGCGCTCATCGGAATACTGAAATGCTGCCACGTGCCAGGGACATCAGTAAACTTCACATCCACCATACGCACGCCGTGTTCTTTGGCGAGTCGCATTACCTCTTCTGGAGTGTTGGCCATGCGTCGAATAACCTGCTTTCGCTCACTGGTCCGCTCTCTCCTAGCGTAGAACGCTTGAATGCGCGGAATCTCAGGCGGGAGGAACTACAACGTGCTTCGACGAGCTACGTCGCCCTTCGTCGCGATCCATGTGGCATACCGCACAGCGTTGTACATCACACCACGTCTTGATAGAAAGTGTAAGTCATCCGTCCGGTGAGAGAAACGGACAAACCGACCAGCGGCGCCTAGGTAGAGCTATGCAACATGCACAATGTCTTACACCTTGTCTCACCTGAGCGGCTATGGTACAACGGGAACGCGATTCTGAACTCTGTGCCGCCATGTACCGTAGAACATGTGCAAATCATGTCTAAGTAGTTATGAAGAAGGTTCTACAGCATGTTGCCCGACGACGTCACTCAACCGATGCGCCATCAGATAGATCCACAGCCCGCCTGGACTCCACAGTCGCCCTCGCAAGCGCAGCGAGCGCCAATGCAGCGCCCAGCGTACAATGCGCCGAAATCGGGCCGTGCGCTCTGGGCGATTCTGGGATTCATCCTTGGCGCCATCGTCACCGCGGCGCTCATGCTGCTCATCCTTGCGCCCTCAAACGCGCCGAGTGACCCGGCACAACCAGGTTCCAACGTCCTCAAAGTCACATTGACTGATGCCCTACTGACGCAAGAACTGGACGCGCACCAGGGGCAGGCCGATGCGAACATTTCCCAATTGCGTGCGCATGTCGAGGCAAGCGGGGATATCGTAGTCTCCGGCACGATCCAGTCCAACGGTTCGAGCGCGCCATTTTCAGTCATGCTGCAGCCATACGTGAGCCAGCACGCCCTGATGGTCAAAGTGACGCGCGCGTCGATCGGTGGCTTCCTGCTACCTCCATCGACGTTTGACGAACTCGTTACGCCGCTGAATCAGCGACTTGCCAGAGCCAGCGAGGTCTCGGTAGGCGTGAGCAAGCCGCTTGCTATCAATGGCGTGAGCTTTGCCGATGGCTCACTGATCCTGAACTATGCGCTTGCGGCCTCATAGCGTCCAAAGACAGTCGCCAACAGCTTTAATTGTGCTGCTCGTTCAGGGGTCAGCGCGGCGTCGGTAAATCGCCACTCCCAGTTGCCATCAGCGCGTGAGGGGAAATTCATGCGCGCTTCCGTGTCGAGGTCGAAGACGTCTTGCAGCGGGACGAGCGCCAGGGCGGCGACCGATGAGTAGGCCGCGCGAATCATCGCCTGCACCACGCCCTCCGGCTCGCAGAGAAGATAGTCGAGCGCATACGCGCGCTCGTGACCTTCACTCGCCGCGAACCATCCGTGCGTCGTGTCATTGTCGTGCGTCCCGGTGTAGACCACCGCATCTGGGATATAGTTGTGCGGCAGATCACGGTTCTGGGGCGAGCCCCCGAAAGCGAACTGCAGCACCCGCATACCGGGGAACCCAAGCGCCTCCTGGAGCGCCCGCACACCGGGCGTGATGACACCAAGGTCTTCGGCGATGAATGGCACATCTCCGAGCTTCTCACGAATCGCGGCGAACAGGCCAATGCCCGGCCCCGGCTGCCAAGATCCCTGGATAGCCGTCGCTTCGCTGGCTGGCACTTCCCAATAAGCCTCGAATCCACGGAAATGGTCCAGCCGAATCACATCATAGATATGCAGCGCCTGCCGAACACGCTCTACCCACCACGAATAGCCCGACTCCGCCAGCACGTCCCACCGGTACAGAGGATTGCCCCAGCGCTGCCCGGTCTCGCTAAAGTAGTCCGGCGGCACACCGGCAACCGACGTTGGTTGTCCGTGCTCATCCAGCTTGAAGAGTTCAGGATGAGACCAGACATCGCAGCTATCATGAGCGACAAAAATGGCGAGGTCGCCGATGATCTGCAAACCACGCGTATGGGCCTGCTCGCGCAGCCTGCCCCACTGACGGAAGAAGATGAACTGCGCGAACGTGTGCAGGGCAATGTCTGCCGCGAGATCACGCCGCGCCTCGGCGAGCGCCTGTGGCTTTCGTTGAGCATAGCGCGCGGGCCACTCGACCCATGCTCGCTGGCCGTTCGCGTCTTTCAATGCCATGAAGAGCGCAAAATCATTGAGCCAGGCCGTATTCTCATTTACGAAGTTGGCGTATTCCGCACGCAGCGTCGCGGACGCATGATCCTCGAATCGATTGCATGCCTCACGCAGCATCCCCATCTTCCACGGAACCACCGCGCCAAACTCAACGCGGTCCGTTGGAAAGTCGGGAATCGTCTCCAGCGCGGACTCCGGTAGCAGTTGATCCTCAACCAGGCGCTCCAGCGAGATGACAGCGGGATTACCCGCGAACGCTGAGAGCGCGGCATAGGGCGAGTTCCCATAGCCGGTGGGGCCTAGCGGCAACGTCTGCCAATAGCGCTGACCAGACGAGGTCAGGAAATCAAAGAACCGTTCAGCTTCTATTCCGAGATCGCCGATGCCAAACCGGCCAGGAAACGAGGTAGGATGGGCGAGGATGCCCCCAGCGCGTGCCCATTGCATCGCAAATATACTCCTCACCACAGGACGGCAAGCGGTAGTCGCCGCCTGCCAGGCGCCACGACCGGCGCAGATGCAATTCCATCTAGTGTACAAGCGTGTCACTCAGGCGGTCAAGCGGCGCAAACGCCACACGCCAGCCCTTATTCGTTTGGCGTCAACACCATCGAACCGAGCGCCGGAAGCGTCACCGAGAGGCCAGTGTCAGTCAGCGCATGCGCCTTCCGCGTGAGCGGCTCATATGCCACCCGCTCGCTGGCAGGCCAGGTGATGGCGCCGAATGCCTCGGGTTGCGACAGGTCGCGCTGGCTCACCTCGACGGTGACAGGCTCCTTCGATGTGTTGAGCAACACCAGGGCCACCGAACCTTGTTCAGCGGAGCCGCCCTCACGTGGGAGCTCCTCCAGCCCACTCACGCCGCGCAGGTAGGCCGCGACACTGGGCTTGGCCAGACGGATGGGACGGAAGCCCGACCCACGCAGCGCAGGCCGCTCGCGCCGCAGACGGGTCAACGCTCGCACCTGCTCCAGCAGCCTGTGGTTCTGCCGTTCTGGCTCCCAGATCATCGGGCGACGATTGTCAGGGTCAGCGCCTCCCTCCATACCCACTTCGTCGCCGTAATAGATCATCGGGATGCCCTCATAGGTCATCATGAAAGTCAGCCCCAGCAGGAAACGGTCAACATCGCCGCCCATCTCCGTCAGGAAGCGTGGAATATCGTGGGTAGATAACGCATTCAGTGCGGCAGTGTTTGCCCATCCTGGATACCAGGTGCGAATCTGGCTGACCGCATCCAGGAAGCCAGAAGCATCAAGCGGTGCGGAGGTTGTGCCTCCGTTTTCTGGCGGAGCGACAAACCGCAACGCCGCATGCAGCACCGGATAGTTCATGACGCCGTCGAATTGATCGCCTTCGAGCCAGCGCACCGCGTCATAGGAAATCTCGCCGACGAAATACGCCTCGGGATTGATCGCGCGCATGTCGCGCCGGAATGCGCGCCAGAAACTGCTGTCCACCTCATCGGCCACATCGAGCCGCCATCCCGCAATGCCCATACGCATCCAGCGGCTCGCGCGCTCGAACAGGTACGCCTGCACTTCTGGGTTTCCGGTCATCAGTCGCGGCATGTGCGGGGCCTTCGCGAATGTCCGATAGTTGCGCAACTTCGGGTCTGCTGGTTCGTCGGTGACATCGAACCATCCCCAGTAGGGCGAGGCCATGCCATGTTCGAGCACATCGCGCCACGGCGCGAACTGTGAACCGGAATGGTTGAACACACCGTCGAGGATCACGCGTATACCACGCGCCCGGCTTTCCGCGATCAACCGATTGAATACCTCGTCGTCACCGAAGTGAGGATCGATGCGGCCATAATCAGTCGTGTCGTACTTGTGATTGGTGGTCGCTTGAAAGATGGGTGTGAACCAGATCAGGTTGGCCCCAACTGAAGCGACATGATCAAGATGAGCGATGACGCCGCGCAGATCGCCACCCCAGAATGAGCGGTGTGAAATCTGGCCAGTCCAACCTGCCGCCAGGTCAGGCGCGACAGGCGGATTCCCACGCGCAAATCGGTCGGGGAAGATCTGATAGCAAATGGCGTCGCGCACCCATGCAGGCGTCGTCACGAAGCGCTCGCGATGGATGTAGGGCCAGTGCACATAGCCATCTGGCCACGCGCCCTGTGGCCGCTCCCGGGTCAGCCCCCAACCGCCAAAGTAGACTGGCGCCGCCTGCCCTGTGGAATCTTCCAGGCGGAACAGATAGCGCACGCGACCCTCGGAGGGGGTGATCGTCGCCTCCCAATACCGAAACTGCGCATCATCCGCAAACCAACGCATTGGCGTTTCTTCATTCGGGCGCGTCCACGCCTGTCGGTCGCTCCACTCGATAGTCGGGCGGCGTAGATCATCCTTCGCTACACGCAGTCGTACGTTCAGTCGCTCATCAGCCAGAGGATAGGCGTAGGGCGGTCGGGGAATATGCCACACAGCAAGGTCATGCATCGGCGCAAAAGCCTCTTCAGCAATTTGGTCCACAACACACTGTGGGCCAACGATACGACTTGACAAGCAGACGGGCTACAGGTATCCTTTCGCCACGATAATTGTTTGCCATTGAATCGTTGATTTGTCAACGGCCCATTTTCGAGCCGCACAGCTCCACGTCTCCGCTCGTTCCCCTCGATGCGATTCTCTCGGGAAGCGCGCGTGTCTGGCGCCAATTCGGCGCGTGGTGTTCGACAGATTAGCAATCAGGCACGCTGGCTGCGTAGCATTGTCCGAATTGACGGTTGTAGCGTACACTGCATCTACGGAACATTGGTACGGCGGGTCCAGCGCTCTGAGAAGCGAAAAGCCGTAGTAGAGGAGTGAGTGGTCCATGGCGGACGTACGTTTTGAGCACGTATACAAACGCTACGGGGAAAACCCTCCCGTGATCACCGACCTGAACCTGCACATCCAGGATCACGAGTTCCTTGTGCTGGTCGGTCCATCTGGCTGTGGCAAGAGCACTGCGCTCCGCATGATCGCTGGGCTCGAGGACATCAGCGAAGGTACCCTGTACATCGGCGACCGCGCGGTCAACGATGTGGCTCCCAAAGACCGCGACATCGCAATGGTCTTTCAGAACTACGCGCTGTACCCGCATATGTCCGTCTACGACAACATGGCGTTCAGCCTGAAGCTGCGTGGCGCGCCAAAAGACGAGATCGCCAGTAAAGTGAACCGCGCCGCTGAGATGCTCGGCATCCAGGACTATCTACCGCGCAAGCCGAAAGCGCTCTCCGGTGGCCAGCGACAACGCGTGGCGCTCGGCCGTGCGCTCGTACGCGAGCCAAAAGTATTCCTGCTGGACGAGCCGCTGTCGAACCTCGATGCGAAGTTGCGCGTCGCGACTCGCACCGAGATTGCCCGCCTGCACCAGACCACCCAGACGACGTTCGTCTATGTCACACACGACCAGGTCGAGGCGATGACGATGGGCGACCGCATCGCAGTGTTGAACGCCGGCCTGATTCAGCAACTCGGCTCCCCACAGGAATTGTATGAGCGGCCCGCCAATCTCTTCGTCGCTGGCTTCATTGGTAGCCCGGCCATGGATTTCTTCAACGGCACGGTAACCCGCTCGGGCGATGGCGCCACCTTGAAGATCGGTTCTCGCACGGTGACGCTGACGGGACAAAGCGCCGCAGCCGCCGCAAACGCCGCCTCCAGCGGTGAGCGTAAGGTGGTCGCGGGTGTCCGCCCCGAAGACTTCCGCATTGCCTCTGAGAGCGACGCAAACTCGATTCCTGGCATGGTGGACGTCGTGGAGCACCTAGGCAACGAGCAGATGATCTACTTCCAGGCTGAAGGGTCGCGCACTACGGAGACCTCCGAGGCGAAGGGTGTGACCGCGCGTATCGCGCCAGATGTAGAAGTGCGTGTTGGCCAGAACGTGGCTGTCACGTTCGATACAGCCCGCGTGCATCTCTTCGATGCCGAGACAGGCAAGCGCCTCTAGAGAACACACTGGTTCTCGCCGCCAAATCGCAGGGAGGCGAAATCCATGCGCACCAGGGCCCACGGGCAACGCGCTTGGGCGACCGTTGAAAGCGGCGCTCTGGCAGAACGTCTCTCGCGGGCCTACGTTGCGCATGCGCTTGTCGGAGCGCTCCCCCGCCGCAGGGCGTGGCTACCTAAACGAGCGCTCGACCTCCTGCTCGCTCCGCCAATCTACCTGCTCACGGCCCCACTTCGCTTCACCGCTGCGGTTCCCTATTGGCTGCGCGCACGTCGCCGCGCGACCGTACGTATGGCGTGCGCCGGATATGGCGGGCGCGCCTTCACGTTGCGCCAGATGGATCAGCGTCCCTCCAAGCGATTGACCGCGCCGAATGCCTGGCTTGGCGCCTCTCAACTCGCCAAGACGCCTGCGCTGGCGCACGTGCTGAGCGGACGCATGAGTCTCGTTGGCCCGGCGCCGTGGACGCTCGAAGCTATCACCTCCCACTGGGACAAGCGCGACCTTGCTCGGCTCTACGTCGCGCCAGGCGTCATCACCCTGCGGCCATTCGGCGCCCTCCATCGGCTGGCGACCACCCAAGCCGAGGCTGACCTCCGCTACGTCACACACGGGTCACTTGCCATCGATGTACAGCAGATTTGGGCGGCCGCATTCCTCCCACGGCGCCGCTACGAGCAGGCAGTATGAACGCCACAATCGCGTCGCATCACCTCCAGCACTAGAGTTCCCTATCGCCACGAACCTGCATATATTCACCCCTGAGCTACGCTCTAGCTGACCACGCCAAAGCACATACGCGTCCGAACGTGAGGCGTATTGTCTTTCGCAATACGTGTTGAACAGCCGCCTCGCTGTGACGTACCATGGACAGCATGAAGACAATACGTGCGGTGCAGGGATACATGCTGCGGCGGGCGCCGACACTCCTCTTCGGTTTCGCGCTCATCATCATCGCAAATCTGATTACCCTTGTTCCTCCGCTGATTCTGCAAAACGTCATAGACGGGCTAGGACACCACATAGACGTCGGCAGCCTGACCACTTCAGCGCTGCTGATCGTCGGCGTCGCGCTAGCCGCTGGCGTCTTCCAGTTCGCGTCGCGTTTCGTCGTAAACTCCGTCTCACGGCGCGTCGAGTACGAGATGCGCAGTGATTTGTTTCTACATTTTCAGCGGCTCGACCTCGACTATTTCCAACAGCGCAAGATTGGAGACCTGGTAGCCCGCGCCACCAACGACCTATCGCAGGTACGCATGATGCTCGGACCGGGTGTCTCGAATCTCGTCAACGCCACCGTCGCGCTGGTGTTGACAGGCATCGTCATGGTTTCCATCGACGCGCAGTTGACCTTGTATTCGCTAACAGTCATGCCGCTCATTACAATGCTCTTCATCGTCGTCAGTGGAGGCATCCATCGCCGCTATCGCCTCGTACAAGACCAGTTCGGCGAGGTATCGGCGCGCGCGCAGGAGAATTTCACTGGCATCCGTGTCGTGAAAGCCTACGCGCAAGAAGAAGCCGAACTCGCCGCTTTCAACGAGGTCAACGCCGAATACGTGCGGCGCTCCGTGTCGTTCGCGCGGCTCAATTCCCTGCTCTGGCCTTCGATGTATTTCATCTCAGGGCTGGCCGTCGCCATCCTCCTCTGGCGTGGCGGCATCGATGTGATCGCCGGACGCATCACCCTTGGGCGGCTCGTCCGCTTCAATACGTATCTCGCCGCGCTTACCTGGCCAATGATCAGCCTCGGCTGGACCGTCAATCTGATCCAGCAAGGGACGGCATCACTGAGCCGCATCATGGAAGTGCGCGACGCGACGCCCGCCATCAGCGACAGCGAACGGACACGCGCTGATGCCGTACCCACACGCGGAGAAGTCGTCTTCGAGCATGTCAATCTCAGCTATGCCGGGCGGGAAACTCTGCACGACATCAACATTCATGTGCCAGCGGGAACATCGCTCGCCATCGTCGGCCCCACTGGCTCCGGCAAATCGTCGCTGGTCAACCTGCTCTCGCGGGTCTATGACGTAACGAGTGGCGCCATCCGGATAGATGGCTTCGACGTGCGCGACATACCGCTGGCGGAACTCCGGCGAGCGCAGGGCTATGTCCCGCAGGAAAACTTCCTGTTCTCGCTGTCGATTCGCGAAAATGTCGGCTTCGGCGCGCCTGACCTCACCGAAGAGCACATGCTGGAAGCGCTGGAGATATCGCAACTCGGAAACGATGTCAAAGACTTCCCGGCGGGTGTCGAAACGATGATCGGCGAACGCGGCGTGACGCTCTCTGGCGGCCAGAAGCAGCGTGCGGGTATCGCGCGAGCGGTCGCGAAGGATCCGGTGATTCTGATCCTCGACGATTCGCTCTCCAGTGTGGATACGCACACGGAAGCGGCGATTCTGCGCGGCCTGCGCGGTATCATGCAGGGCCGCACAACTATCGTCATCGCCCACCGCATCTCGACCATCAAAGACTTCGACCAGATCGTCGTGCTGGAGGATGGGCGCATCACCGATCGCGGCTCTCACCTCGAACTTCTGGAGCGCGGCGGCCTCTATGCGGAGATGTATCGCCGGCAGCTACTCAGCGAAGAACTGGAAGATGACGACAGCGCTAGCGACGATGCGGAGGAGTCTAGAGACGTAATGACGCCTGAAGCGGAGGGAGCCTAGCGATGGCGCAGTCGTTCTTTCAGGAAGACGAGATACTCGGCAAAGCCTATGACGCGCGACTGGCGCGGCGGCTCGTGCAATACGTGCGCCCCTA
>DASVZC010000029.1:0-13584 GCA_036391835.1 Ktedonobacterales bacterium
CAGCCCTCGTGATCGCGGGGGATCGCGACCAGTCTGCCCTGTCCGTTCGGGGGCCGGACTGGTTTACTGACCCGTACCGCTTGAGTCCAGGCAGCAAGAGTCTCTTGATGCTCTTCGGGGCAGAACACACGCTGGGCGGCATCTCCGGGCACACCGTCACGGAAACGACGGACGAAAACCCTGAACGCGTCGCATTGATCCAGCGGCTGACCTGGGCATACCTGTGCACGGCGCTCGACCCAGAGGATGCTAGCTGGCCGGCTGCATGCGCGGAGGTGCTGGAGTGCGCCAATCCGCTGGGGCGCATCGAATCCAAGTAAGGCTTATGGTAAAGCACATGCGCCCCTTCATGCGCCCCTTCATGCGCACCCTCATCGGCTCCATGCTGGTGAGGGGGCGCGAAGCCACTTGCAGATCAACTCGGTCGCGGCCGACCACGCGGGCAGGCGGAAACCAACCGTCATGATCGTCCCGTTCGCCGGCTCGGGGACAATGCTCCCCGGCAACTTGGTTCTTCTCGTCCCGTGGAGATGGAATCGTGCCCGCCTCCTGGGCGAACGCTTCGAGTTCTATCGAAAAGAGCTCAATCCTGATGGTTGTCGCCAGATACCACACGGTGCGCCCCGTGGAGGGATGCACGAAGCCGACGAGGTAGCGCCAGGCATAGCAATGCTCAACCGGAGCGAGGGGGCGTTGGCAGGGCAGCGTCCAGGCAGTGTCCAGACCTTGCGCAGGATGGACCTGAGCCCGATGCGATGTTCGTCCGTGAAATCCATGGGCCAGAGTTCGACGGTTGCCTGGGGGAAGGCCGTCGCCACCACGCGAAATAGCGGACGCAAAGGCTGCTTGAAGTCGGCTTGCGCCTGCAGGTCGACCTGCACGTGGCGCAGGCGAGGCAACCGCAAGCGCGAGCCTAGACGACGGAGATAGCCCCAGCCGAACTGACGACCAACCCGTCGACCGAGACGCTGGCTGATCCAGGCAGAGACCGTCCTCTCACGCCAACGGTCACAGTCGTGCGCTCCTCCAGCCGCCAGCGCTGCCACCAACTCGTCCACCTGCGACGCACTCAGTAGCGGGGTGTTCGGTCGTGACTGGCGCCGCAGATCTTTGACGCCCTCGGGGCCATGCTGGTTGTAGCGTCGGGCGATGCGGCTGATCCAATGCGCCGAATAGCTGGTGATACTGGCCACCAGTTTAGCGGTCTGCAGCAGCGGTCGAGAGTCTCGCACATCGCTTGGATGCATTGCCGGTTGGGCAGGTCAAAAAGCCATCCCCGCCTCATCGTGACAAACTGCAAAGTTCTTCCTTTCACACTGAGAGCAGCGTGCAGAGCCAACGCCCATATTTTGGGATCTCCCCACTGCAGAGTTTTTCCTGTTTTTGTGAGGCGACGCACTCACCTACTACCCAGTGACCTCATCCTTATCGTTCGTGTGGACCGCCATCTTGTGCAGGGACATTCGGCATCGAGACCACTCGTCGACAGGAGACGACCCATCTTACGCTGTAGGGCGACAGAGTTATTGAAACTGACGTCGCACCGCGAGGCGCCCTGTCGTGCTCGAGTACCGGAGGAGTGCAGTGGTAGCGCAGACGGCGACACGCCATTGGCTGGGCTGACTGGAGAGGATAGCACGTGCGAGACTGACCGCCTTTCGTGCACCACAACCAACACCACTTCGCCCTCAGACGAGCGTCCCATGGAAGCGTCGATTACTTGCTGTCACTGGCAGCATGGCTGTGCTCATGGAGCCAGCGCAACAGCGCCCGCACGCTTGCCGTCGCCAACGCGATGCTGCTGTCCGCCGCGCCGTAGTAGATAGACAGCGAGTCGCCGTCGTCGCCAATGGTGTGCCCGCACGGGAAGACGACATTATTGACGTCACCTGTCCGCTCATAGTCCGCTTCGGGCGCGAAGACCCACTCGTCTCCCCGGAGCAGGCAGCGCTCAGGCTGTTCCAGGTCGAAGAGCGCCAGGCCCAGCCGATACAGCGCGCCAGATGCGGTCGGGCGCACGCCGTGGTAAATCATCAGCCAGCCCTCGGGTGTCTCGATCAAAGGACCCGAGAGGCCGATCTTGTTGGCATCCCACCATGCGCCCTGCCGGGCTTCGAGCATCATGTGGTGATGGCCCCAATACTCCAGGTCGGGCGAGTAGGAGATCCAGATATGGGCGCCGCTGGGGCCGATGGGCCGGTGAATGAGCGCCCATTTCCCATCAATGCGGCGCGGCAGGAGCGCGGCGTCTTTATCCTCAGGTGGCATGATCGCGCCTAGTCGCTCGAATTCGACAAAATTCTGCGTCCGGGCTAATGAGACGCCAGGACCATATCGCGAATAGGCCGTATAGGCGACATAGTACGCCTGGTTTTCCGGCACATACGTGATACGCGGGTCTTCGATGCCAAAGACCTCCTCAGGGTAGTGGGTCGGGTCAGGCGTCAGAGTTGGCTCTGGATCGATCTGCCAGTCGTCAACGCCGTTTCGCGAGCGCGCCGCGCACAGGTGTGAATGTCCACGGAGGTCTTCGACCCGACAGAGTAGCAGTGTTGTGCCATCAGCCAGGCGCGTGACGCCAGGGTTGAACACTGTGTTGATCGGATAGGGCCAATCGGCGCGGCTCAGGATCGGATTGCCGGGGTGTCGGTGAAATAGTGCCTCATTCGGGTTGTCCGCGTGTGTCATTACTAGTCCTTCATACAAATTTCACTGGGTCGAGCCAACCGCAGTTGACTGTTCTGACAGGTGTTGTGCGGCTGCATCTCTGGCCGCCTCCCTGACTTCGTTTGCGCTCGCCTTCACGCCGGCCAGGCGCAGTTCCAGCGAGGCGAGCAAAAACGCGAGGGTTGATTCAGCGCCTTGATTCTGATTTACTCGGTCGGGTTGGAGGCCGTCGCAACACGCGCCTGACTGCGCATCGTACAGCGCGAAGCCCAGATCATTGTCGCCGAGGAACCAGCCAAACACACGAGAGGCCTGCCGTCGCCACTGCGCATCTCCAGTCGCGCGAAACGTGTCCAGATAGGCGGCGATGGTCGCGTAAGCTTCGATCGGCTGCTGATCGAAGCGTGTGCGCGCTCCGCCATGTTGGTAGAAGCCAAGACAACCAACCGGCACAAACTGGCCATGCTCGCCAGACTGTACGCCTGCCAGCCAGGTCAGCGATGTCAGCGCCGCTTCGATATAGTCCTCCCGGCGCATGCTCACACCAGCCAGCAGGAGCGACCGCGACAGAGTGGCATTATCGTACGTCAAGCGATCTTCGAACCAGGGCCAGTCGGCTGTGCTCGACTCATGGTACTGTCGCATGAGACGGCCAGCGAGTTCGTCACGCGCCCGCTGGACACCGCGATCCTCGCCGAAGCGCTTGAGGTACTCATCAATGCCTAGCAGGGTAAACGCCCAGGCGCGCGGAGCCGCGCAGGTCAGCGCAGCGGGAAGCGCTTGGACGAAGAGCGTATTGGCCAGGCTGACCCACCCCTGATGTGTCGAGCGCCCAATCACCGCGCCGAGCGACCAGAGCGCGCGGCCGTGGCTATCCTCGGAGCCATAGTCTTCCAGCCAGCGCCCGTCATAGGACAGCATATTGCGGAAACGTCCGGCCTCGGTGTTGAACGCATACGCGATGAACGCCAGATAGCGCGTCGCCAGGTCGCCTACCCCGACCGACCCAGTGGTAGCGCCAAGCTGATCCAGAAAGACAGTCGCGAGCAAGCCCCGCGCATTGTCGTCCAGCGAATACCCCTCACGGTAGTTGGGGACCGAGTAGGTGGCATGTTGCACCAGTCCGACGCCGTCGGTCATCCGACGCAGGTGATCGAGACGTATCGGTGGCAGTTCAGTGGCGGAGAACTCCCAGGTCCGGGCATGCGCAGACAGGGGCTCAAGCAGGTTGTCATCGAGTACCTGAAGCAGGAGACGCTCATATTCCTCTGCGACGCGCGGCCAGGTCATGGTGCGGCCGAGCGTGTAAGCGCGTTTGCGCATGGCGTGGCGCGCGGCTTCATGGTCGAGCGAGTCGGTCACCTGACGGGCGATGGCGGCAGAATCGCGGAACGGAACGAGCATGCCACGCCCTTGGCCCAGCAGTTCTGTCGCATGGACATAGGGTGTCGAGATGACAGCTTTGCCAGCGCCAACCGTATACGCGAGCGTACCGGAGACCACCTGCTCAGGATTGAGGTAGGGGGTGATGTAGAGGTCCGCCGCGCCAATCCACTCGACAAGCTCTGCCAATGGAACGAACTGGTCGTAGAAGATGACGCTCCGCTCGACCTTCAATTCACGCGCCAGCCGCTGGAGCTCCAGGCGATAGGCCTCGCCATGCGTGCGCCGGACGTGCGGATGCGTCGCGCCAAGCACGATATAGACAACGTCGGGGTGATGCTCCAGGATGGCGGGCATCGCCGCGATGGCGTACTCAATGCCTTTATTGGGTGAAAGCAGGCCGAATGAGAGCATGACAACCTTGCCTTCTGCATCGAACTGGTCTTTGTAGAAGTTCGGATCGATGAAAGGCACATCGGGAATCCCGTGGGGTATATAGCTGATCTTCTCAACCGCCGCCGCATAGTGGTCATGCAGAATGTCGCGGGCCTGGTGGCTCATGACGACCAGGCGGTCAGACAGCCGAACAATCTCGTCCATCACTCGGCGCTGCGTCGCGTCCGGCTCGCGCAGAACGGTGTGCAGAACCGTTACGATTGGCGCGTGTGTCTCTCGCAGTAGCACGAGCACGTGGCTGCCAGATGGCCCACCGAATATGCCATATTCATGTTGGAGGATAACCATATCCACGCCGTTGGTGTTCAGGTAATCCGCGGCGCGCCGATACGACTCGATATCCTGTTCCGCAATCTCGAACCGCACACGATCGGGATATGCATAATCTTCTTCGCCGTCGTTGATGGCGACAGCAAAAACGCTGGTATCGGGGAGGCGCAGGGCTAGCGCTTCACATACATCAGCAGTAAATGTGGCGATGCCACAGCGTCGCGGGAGATGCGTGCCAATGACCGCGATCTGGCGAAGTGGTGAGGTCTTTGGGTGATCCATGTAAGTCCTGTCTGATCCTAGCTGTCATGATTGTCCAGCGCGAATATCGCAAACCCTCGGAATGATCCATGGGCTGCGCAAAGCGCTGACCGGACAGCGCGCGTGGCGCATACGAGAAAGTCGTTGAGAAGCGACGCCGTAAGGGACTTCAAGCCCTCTAGGCTTCACGCGTCTCACTGCCTTTCGATGGAGGCGTGTCCTTGCTCATTCCAGGCCGCGTCGCGAGGAAACACAGAAACACAGAAACACAAAACGACGAACCGATGTGGTTACGAGAGAGTGATGAATGGCAACAGCCTAGGAACCACCCGGAGCCACGTCCGCATGGTTCGTGACGCCTGCCATTACCGAAATGCCCTCCTCAGAGGTCGTGACACGCAGTTCATTGATGACGCTCTTGACCATCGAACAGGCGGTGGCGACGACGCCAGCGCGCTCTCGCGCCGCAGGTGTCCGCACGCTGCCACGCAGATAAACGACACCAAGCCGTGGGTAGACACCAATATGTTGGCGTCGATCTGCGCCCGGATCCTGGGCAATCGCCATCGACACGGTGGCCGCGAGCGCGTCGTCAGCGGATAGCTCATTGCGTAGCGCCATTAGACCGCGGACGCCCTGGGTCTGGTCCTCCGCCATCCGCCGCGCGCCGCTGCTCGATACGTGCCCTCGCAGCCAGACCTCGCCATCCACCGGCTGAATTTCGATGCCGGGAAGGTCCACACGGAGTGGCGCGTAATCGAAGAGTCTAGCGTACACGTCCTGGCGCAAGACGGTGTCAGTGCGATAGGGCAGCAGGCGCTTTTGGGGCAATCCATCTAAGCGCACGTTGATTTGCCGCGCCGTCAGGCCGATAATGATGCGCGCCGGAGCCGCAACCTCGCGACGCAATCCATGGAAGCCCTGCGCCACGACGAAATGGCGCATCGTCTCCGACGGAGCCGTGACAGTCATCTGGGCAAGTCGCCCAAGGTAGGCGCCATTGGCGCGAATGGTGGTGAATGGGGTCAATGTTATGCCAGCGGGCGTCGTTTGCCGTTCGATCTGCTCGCGGGAAAGGTCCAGCGTGAGCGTCTCAGCAGTCGCCTCGATGACATGGCTGAGCGAGACGAAGGCGCACGGGCGGAAAGGTCCTCTCCGAATGCCGACCTCGATGAGTGTTCGCCGCTGTCCATCGGCCACGAGCGCGACGACTGAGCCAGCGGCGCCATCGCTGGCCTGAACGTTTGCGCCAAAGCGAAACTTTCTGACGGTCGCAAACGTGCTGACGTTATCGCGCATACCGTGGCGAAGATCGCTCTGGAGGCCTCGTTCTATCGTGAGTACCATGGATGTTTCCGCGCTTTCATGCTCGCGCTCATCGAGCCCATCGGGTTCTGCTCGAGCGACCCAAGAACAACAATCCGCACCTACCGCGCAGTGCAGCGGCTTCGATGCTGTCACAAGTGGCGTATGGCTAGTGTGCTACTAATGCGCTATTACCCTCGGGCGACACGACCAGTAAGAAGCCTTGCGCTTTTGAACTGCCTTCGGCGGGTTCCTGTTTCAGCAAGCCAACATGACGGGGACAGAGGTAGCGCGCTGGAGTCGCCAGACCTGTCCCTACATATGCGGGATGTGGACCGACTGGCATCAGTGTGCGATGGTCAGCGCAGATCGCCTCGCCGCATTCGTCGCACCGAATGAAGCTCTCGACGAGCTGAGCGCAAAAAGCGCACTTGCTATCCATGCTTTTCCTCGCTCCTTTCGGGTGAATCGTCCGCTAGGCTGGCGACTGCAGCCGATTCCTGCGGCCGTTGCGCTTGACTAGATGGCGTCTGGTGATGGCTGGCCTTCAGCGGCGCGCTCGTTGGCGTTTCTTGGCCGCCGTCATCTTCCCAGCGGTTGACATCCAATGTCTCCTGTTCAGGAAGTGTCTCTTGGGCCACGTGCTCCAGATTGTCCATGATGATCCTCATCTTTCGCTGGCCCCTGTTCGCTTGCCTGAAAGCGCGAGGCCCTCTGCGCCGCGTATCGTTCGAAACAGCGCCGCTGCCTCTCGAATCAGTCGATCACTCGAACACGACCGCCGTCATATTCGATACACGAGAGGCGCTCATTCCAGCGCGTAGTCGGGCGCTCGCTACCACACGCAAGGCGGCGTCTCGCTTTACGCGATGAAGACGTGGCCCGCCGGGCAATTGCGTCGCGCAGCAGAATACCGCCGCTGTCTCTTTGCTCGATTAGAGGAGCTTCACGACCGCCCTGACCGCTTTCATAGCTGTGGCTGCGCAGGGACTACCGATCACGCCAGCGAGGCGACGGCGCTCTGTAGGGCAAGTTAAGCCTCATTGCGCGTAGGTGTCAGGTGTGATGGGCATCTGGCGATAAAGAGAGGGGAGTATCCAGGAGACATCTCAAGGACGCTGCAAATAGTTGTAGCATGGGGAGTATAGCACACTGCCACGCTGAATGACGCTGCCAGGAGCGCTAAACAATGCCTACGCAAGAGTGTGCGTGATTTGTCCAGGGTTTCGTCCAGAGTCGTGATTGTAGCGCAGCCGCCAGGACGCTATGATCACCTAGGCGTTGAGCACATGACGGGATCGACAACTCAACGTTGAGTCAGTCTCTGAACGGCTTACCTGCGCTACCTCTTCATGGCAGAGGCGCTGGCGCGTGTAGGCCAATTACTGGTCACGTAGAAGGTTGCATCCAATGGATCCGTCCCGGGACGATATCGGCCTCTATAGTCTGGTTGTCGTTGGTTCGTCGGCTGGTGGCATCGAGGCGCTCTCGACGCTCGTCGCGACACTGCCCGCGGATTTCTCCGCGCCGCTGGTGCTGGCTCAGCATCTCGATCCCCACCATCTCAGTCACCTGGGCGAGATTCTCGCCCGGCGTAGCGCCCTCCCGGTGCGCACGGTTCTCGACCACGAGCGCCTGGAGCCAGGAGTCGTGTACGTTGTGCCATCGAATCGGCACGTCGAGATTGCTGATCACACGGTGCGCGTGTCTGCCAATGACGCTCCTGAGGAGAAGCGGCCCAAGCCATCCGTTGATCGTTTGCTCACGAGCGCGGCGCAGGCCTATGGAGAACAGCTCATCGCGGTGATCTTGACCGGCACTGGCTCGGATGGAGCCGCGGGCGCGCGGGCAGTGAAGGCTGCTGGAGGCGTGGTCATCATCGAGAACCCTGCGACCGCCGCTTATCCCGGCATGCCCGAGTCACTGGCTCCCACGACAGTGGACTTTGTATCCGACCTCGAACGCATCGCGCCGCTCTTGCAAGACCTGCTAAGCGGCGTCCACACGCCCATGCCACCCGAGTCCGAAGATCTGCTGCTGGCCTTGCTTGCGCAGGTTCGTGAGCAAACGGGGATGGACTTCAGTCATTACAAACGCCCCACCATCCTGCGGCGACTCCAGCGGCGGATGGTCTCTATAGGAACGCGCCAGCTTGCCGATTACGCTGCCTATCTGGCGCAACACCCTGAGGAAGGCGCTCACCTGGTCGCAAGTTTCCTCATCAACGTCACGGAGTTCTTCCGCGACCCAGCCTTCTATGCGGCGCTGCGCGAGCGCGTGCTGCCCGAGCTTATCGCCTACGCGCGGATGCGGGGCAACGTCCTGCGCATTTGGTCGGCGGGCTGCGCTACTGGAGAAGAGGCATATTCGGTGGCGATTCTGGTGGCCGAGGCGCTGGGTGACGAACTCAGTCAGTTTGCCCCCCAGATCTTCGCGACGGACCTGGATGAGGATGCGCTGGCGTTTGCGCGGCGCGGCATCTACCCCGCCGCTGCGCTCGCTAGCGTGCCCGAGGATCTGCGGGCGCGAGCGTTTACGCTGCTGCTCGATGGAAGCTACGAGATTGCGCCACGTATCCGCGCACTGGTGACCTTTGGGCAACATGACCTCGGCCAGCGGGCGCCTTTCCCGCGCATTGATCTGGTGCTCTGCCGCAACGTGCTCATCTATTTCACGTTGGAATTGCAGCGCCGTACATTGCACCTCTTCGCGTTCGCCTTGCGCGACGGCGGTTATCTGGCTCTAGGCAAGGCGGAAACCGCCAATCCTCTCGCTCCCTATTTCACGCCTAGCGATGAGCGCCTCAAACTCTACCGCCGACATGGAGAGCGTATCCTTCCGCCAGTCGCGCGGGTGAAAGCAGTCAGCACATACGGAGCGACAGACACCTACACTGTGCGACGCCGCATGGCTGACGGCAGCGAGACCGTTACGGCGTCTGCGTCGCCTGCTCAGCGCGAACAGCGCCCGGCGCACGCTACGGATTTGAGTACGCTTCCCGTCAGCGAACGGCTCGGGCGCATCATGCTGGAAGCGCGTGTCGGGGTCGTGGTGGTTGACCGGCAGTATGATATCCAGATTATCAACGCTGAAGCCATCCGACTTCTGGGCATCTATGCCCCAACGGCCGGGAAGGATTTGCTTCACATCACGCAGGGTATTCCGATCACGCCACTGCGTGCGGCTCTCGATGCGACGTTTCAGCGCGTCGAGCGTATCACGGCGCACACCACTATACCGAGCGCGAGCGACGGTGCGACGACCGTTATTGCACAGGCCATGCATGGTGAGCGACGCCACGTGCAGATCGCCTGCCATCCCTACGTTCTCAAACGCGACAAAATGGCCGGCGCCGAGACGGAGCCTACTCCTCGCTTGGCGCTGATGCTCGTCAGCGACGTGACAGAACTGGTCAATCAGCAGCAGGCTGCCGCGGAGGCATCGGCGCGCTCGCAGGCCAACGAGATGCTCGCGCACACCAGTGGGCAGGGTGACGCCGAGCAGCGTTATCTGACCCAGGTCGAGGAGAACACACGCTTGCGGGCGCAGGCGGAGGAGGTTTCTGCGTTGAATCACACCCTCCTCGCTGCCAACCAGCAACTGGTCGAAGCCAACGTAAACCTGCGCAGCGCCAACGAGGATCTGTTGGTGGGCCGCGAGGAGGCGGAGGCGGGGGCTGAGGAGATTAAGACCCTCAACGAAGAGATGCAGGCGACCAACGAAGAGTTGGTTACCGTTAACGAGGAACTAGAAGCGACTGTCGAAGAGTTGCATACCGCCAACGACGACCTGACTGCGCGCAGCCGTGAACTGCAGCGCCTGGCGGCCACTCTGGAGCAGCAACACCAGGCGAGTGAGTCGGCGCGCACCCAACTCGAGGCGATTCTCCTGAGTATGGGCGACGCTTTGATGGTGGTGGATGCCACAGGCGCTATCGTGCTCACGAACGCGGCGTATGCGCGTATGTTTGGCCGCGCCGATGCCGTCGTGCAGGCGGAGGATACGACGGGTCAGCCTATGGCGCCAGAGATGCAGCTACAACGACGCGCCACGGCTGGTGTTCCATTCAGCATGCAATTTGCGCTTACCTCCACAGACGGCGTCGGCCGGTGGTTCGAAGCCACAGGGCAACCCGTCGGTCAGGGAGACACCCGCAAGGGAGGGGTCGTCACCATCCGCGACATTACCGAGCGCCGACTGCGTCTGTTGCAGGAGGAGTTTCTCGCGCTCGCCAGCCACGAGCTGCGCTCGCCGCTGACCTCGTTGCTCATCGGCCTGCAGATGCTTACGAAGATGTCGCGGACTGAGAAGGAGGGCTCAGAGTACCAAACAACACTTCGTCTGGCCCTACGCCAAGGACAGCGACTTCGGGTGCTAATCAATGATTTGTTGGATGTCAACCGTGTGCAGCAGGGCAAGCTTCAACTGTTTCTGGCGCCAGTTGACCTCATACCGCTGGTGGCCGAAGCCGTCGGGGCGGCGCAACTCGACGCGCAGGGCCAGCAAGTCGTCTTCGACCATAGCGCCGAGTCAATGTTCGTGATGGGGGATACCCCTCGGCTGGAGCAAATCATCATCAACCTGCTCACGAATACGATCAAGTATGCGCCCCATACACAGCGGATTGAAATTCAGCTCCGGCGTGTGGATGGTGCGCTCGGTGGGGAGGCGGAGTTACAAGTGCGGGACTATGGCCCCGGCATCAGCGCGGCCGACCTGCCACAGATCTTCACGCGCTACTTTCAGTCCGCCCAGACAGACAGGGACGTCGTGGATGGCCTCGGTCTCGGTCTCTTCATCACCAAAGAGTTGGTCACGGCCCATGGCGGCTCCATCACTGCCACCTCCGTCGTTGGGAAAGGGGCTACCTTCACCGTGCGCTTACCATTGTGCGGCGCAGAGGACTATCCAACGCACGCCAACGCGCGGGTCAGCGAGGGCAAGCCAGCGCGCAGGCGTACCCGCGCACAGTGAGTGTGGAGCGTGAGCGTCGGCGGCGGCTAGCGTCAGACCGGCGCCTTCTCACGGACGCGGACCGCGCTCCTTGGCGCGCAGGAGCCGTCCGTGCTCGACTGCCATCGTGATCGCTGCGGCGCAGGCTTCCAGCCACGCTCGCTCGGCGTCATCCCATATATTGGGCGAGCCAAGCCCGATAACCAGGGCGCCCACGAGCGCACTACTGGCGCGCAGTGGCACGGTGGCCCACGAGCGGATGCCACTTGCCTCCCACGTAGCAAGACTCATGGCGCGGAGCCAGCGTGGCCGCTCCCGATCATGCATCGAGTATATGGGACTTGCCGCCACCTTTTGCCACCAGGGATGTTGCGGCGTAATTGGTATCGCCGGCGCATGTGCTTCACCGTGTTCTCCACCGACGTCGCCGACGTGCTTCAGGGAGCCTACTTGGTCGTCCCACAGATAGAGGGTCGCCGCAATTCGAGGCGCGGGCATGGTACTCACCATGGCCGTCAGGATGTGGACAGCGCGCCTCTCGACATCTTCCGACTCCGGGCCTCCTGAGGCAGCCTGGGTGACCGCGGCGAGGCTGGCTTCACGTGCGCGCAGTCGGCGCTCCGCCGTCACATCACGGCCGAAAGCAATCGCGCCTAGCAGTTGGCCACTCGCGGCTGGCATCGGCGCGGCGTCCCAGGTAATCAGTCGCTCGGTTCCATCGGCACAGCGATGCGCTATCACGATATTATGGACCGCCCGGCGCTCATGCAGCGCGCGCGGCAAGGGCAACTCGTCTGGTGGCAGGGAGTCCGCAACGGGGGCCGTGTCGGCGAGCCAGAAGAAGCCCTGGTGAGCCACCCACGTATCAGGTTGGCCGACCTCGTCAACGGTGGAAGGTGGCGCCGCAGGCCAGCCAAGAACCGCCTGGCAGGTCGGGCTGACATAGGTGACACGCAGGGCGATATCGCAGATGCATACGAGGGCGGGCAAGTCATCCACTGCCGCCTGCCAGCGCGCCCGTTGGTCATCCGCATCGACCTGGGCGGCGTGGATCGCCACATGGAGCCGCGCTGTCTGGATGGCGAGCGCCGCGTGGACCGCGAAGAGCCGGATGCGTTCTAGATCATCCGCGCCAAAGCGCTCGACGTCGCTTGCCTCCTGCAAGACAAGCGCCCCTAACGCCACACCATCCGCCGCGAGCAGCGGCATGCTCAGGAGCGCGGCTCCTGGCGTCATCCCCTCCAACTCCGGATGCGCGCGCGCGGAGAGGTCCTGCGTGGTAACGACCAGGCTGCGGCGCGTGAGGAACGCACGCACGGGCGGGAAGCGCTGATCATCAAGCGGTATGCTTCGTGGGTTCATTTCAGCCGAAAGGATAGGGCCGAGATGTTGACCGCTGGCCGCCGCGACGACAAGGGCGCGTGGGGGGGAAGTATCCGTCGCTGATTCCCCCGTGTGGTGCGCTGGGAACGGCTCCGCCAGCCAGATGGTCGCGTCCGAGACGCCGAATGCCCAGCAGGTCTCGGCGCAAATGACTTCCAGGACGTCTTCGATGGCACGACCTGATGCCAGCGCGTCGCTGATTCGGGCGATCGCGGCGAGCATTCGGCGGTCGCTGCGCCACGCATCGGCGGCCGTGGCGTCCGGCGCCATGCGGCGCGTTCGGGAGGGTTGCACACGCGTAGGTCCAGGGGCGTAATCCGCTGCGTCGGGCTGCAGGTCTCCTGAATGAAGCAGCATAGCCACGGCTGCGCGCGAAAACCCGCCACGCTGCAGTGTGCGTGCGATCAGGCGGATGCGGGCGACGTCGTCTTCAGTGTATTGGCGCACGCCCCCAGGGGAGCGCTGTGGCGTCAACAGTCCCACTCGCTCCCACGCGCGCAGCGCATCGGCGGACAGACCCGTCAGGGTGACGACATCGCCGATGTGATGAAACCGCTTTGAGACCTCGGCCTGCCGTTCCCGCTTGGTCATGGGTGACCTGCAGATGAGTTCTGCTGTTTCCATGATACAGAGCGTGTCTGTATGCCCCAGATGAGACGGCCGAGCATAGTCGGACCCTTTATGGGCATGGCGCTTTCAGCCCTCTATCGCGCATGAACTACAACTTGTCGAGCTATTCTTTCAACCATTCGCCCAGGTTCATCGCTAAGCCTGCTCACTGCCTGAAGAATAGCACAGCCACGGCGCCCACTGCGGCAACCATCGCCGCCGTGGTCAGGATGCCCACACTGTTGGAGAGCCAGCCATTGGCGTGCGCGCCCATAATCGAGCGAATATTCGCCACGA
>DASVZC010000030.1:0-25417 GCA_036391835.1 Ktedonobacterales bacterium
ATCGCGACCTGCTGCGCCTGCGCCGCACAGAGCCTGCGCTGACCGACGGCGCCATGCGAGATGTGCGATGCGACTGGGACGATTCGGCGCACTGGTTCACCATGACACGCGGCCCGATCACCCTCGCCTGCAACCTGGCAGACGACGAGCAGCGGGTGACGCTACCGGGCAGCGGGTGGCGCGAGGTGATGCTTGCCTCCCAGGTGGATATCACACTCGACGACGCCAGTGTGACGCTCCCGCCAGATGGGGTGGCTGTCCTCAGACGTCGCTAGAAGACAATATGCATGTTGTATTTGAGGGAAGCAAGGATGCGCAGGGCGCCCACGATCACCGCGACGGCCACCGCCACCCAATACGACCATGTGAAGGCGCGACCAATCTGCTGCTCGGCGCGTGTAAAGCTGAATGCTGGCCGCTTCGCGCTCGGACTATACAGGACATCTTCGAGTGTGTATGTTCCGCGCGTTGTCATGGTATCTTTGCCGTCCGCCATTACTTCGTCTTTCTCCAACTGCACGGTGACGGGCGACAGAAAGCCTCCATCGCGCAGTTGCTTTTCGATCTGCTGAAGATAGCGGATGCGCAGGCTGACCATACGACGATTCTGCTCGCTGAGTTTGTGCCATGCATTGTTGAGGCGCGAAGTTATCCAGGCAATCGCCAGGAATCCAACGATAAACCAGGCAGACTGTCGCTCACTCTCGAAGAATTGCAGCAGCAGGTACCCAACACCCGTCAGAAACAACGCGTTGATCGAGACAAACAGCGTGTTGACGGACTGCCTGCGGTCAGTGACCTTGTCAGTTCCGGCTGCGAGCGCCAAATATTCATCAAATGAGGCTTGCAAGCTGTCGCGTGACAACGGCTGAGCGCCCTGGCTCGCCGATGGCGTCTGGTCCATGTGATCGTCATCCCGTCCCTGAAATTGCACGAGTTCCCCCTCAACACTGACACATCGGCGATAGCATACACCCAGCATTGTCGGCTGTCCATGACTTACAGTTCCGCTGCTGCGGCAAACGGTGTGGTCAGCGTAGAATAGAGAGGGTGTGTATGATGCGCATGATACGCAGGCAGAGAGCATCATCAACGAACGCTCATGAATACGAAAATCGCGAGGAGACTGTGTGGCCAGGAGTAACATGTTGCGTGTAGGGTCCGTGTCGCGCTGGGCTGGGGTTGGCATCTTCGCGCTGCTGCTCTTCGTAGGCATCAACCTGCGCGCTCCGCTGCTCTCCGTGCCGCCACTGCTGGGGATGATCCGCTCTGACCTGCATCTGAACTATGCGGAGACAGGGCTCCTGTCCGCGCTGCCTTCGCTGGTGATGGGCGCGGGCGCATGGCCCGCCGGGCGTCTGGTCGGCCGCATTGGCGGACGCATGAGCGTATCGCTTGGCCTGGGATTGGTGGCCCTTGGCGTGGTTGCGCGTGGACTATGGCCCGGTGTCATCGCCATCTACGTCTACACGGCGGCGCTCGCGGGTGGCATCGCCATCGCGCAGACCGCTATCCCGCTGCTCACGCGGGAATGGTTCCCCACGCGCATCGGCTTCGTCTCCGCGATCTATACCGATGGATTGGTGATCGGCGAGGCGCTTGCCGCAGCAGTGACAGTTCCACTGATGCGCGCGTGGTTCGGAGACAACGCCTGGCCAGCGGCGCTGCTCATCTGGGCGGTTCCAGCCACCGTGGCGCTGATTCTATGGATGTGGATTGCGCCAGCAGCGAGCGCACACGCGACTCCAGCCGGCGACACGGCGCACAACTCGGATGTGCGGCGGGCCGAGGCGGCGTCAACACGCCGCGTGGGGCCACTGCTGATCGGCACGATCATGGCGGGCGGCAGCGTGGTCTATTTCGGCATGAATGGCTGGGTCGCTCCGTACAACGACGCTATGCACGCCAGTGCAATGACACCCGCAGCCCTTTTCGCCATCAACGCCGCACAACTGCCCGTCTGCATCGGCCTTACCTTTGTGGCGCAACAAGTGGTGGGCAAGCGCTGGCCCTTCGTCATCTCGGGCAGCGTCGCGTTCGTCGCAATCGTAGGCTGGCTAGTCACACCGACAGCATTCGAGCCGCTGTGGGGCGCGATGATTGGTGGCGCGGCGGCAGGTGTCTTCACGCTGGCGTTCGCGCTTCCGGCCATCTTCGGACACGGCGCGCAGGTGGCGCGACTCACGGGCGGCAGCCTCGGCCTCAGCTATACCGCGACATTCCTCGTCCCCTACTTCGGCGGCGTCTTGTGGGATACCTTTCACCAGCCGTGGCTGGCGTTCGCTCCCGTCGCGTTGGCGGCGATTTCTCTGGTAGGTTCGGCGTTACTCCTCCCACCGTCATCGCCTCAGACGCTGGATGATTCAACACCCTTCGTCGAGGTAGCCAACTAGCGAACGTCATCGGCAGTGGTCTGGATACGTACGTTATAATGACCTCACCTCCGAAAGTGGTCCTGACGCTTTCAGAAAGGCGTGGCCATGTTCTCCGCGCCACCCTCAGACCCGCTACGTCTCGCTGAATTGGTCGCAGCGCTCTCATTGGCGACAGATATCGGCACAGGCCAGCCAATGGAGCACGGCCTACGCGCCTGCCTGCTTGCCACCACATTTGGCGCCTCATGCGGGCTAGATCAGCATGAGCTCAGTGATGTCTACTACGTCGCGCTGCTGCGTGGGATTGGCTGTGTCGCCTACGCCCATCGCGTCGCCGAACAGTTTGGCGATGAGATCGCCGCCAATGCCCATATTTCGCTCGCCGACACAGCGAATCCGTCTGAGATGCTACGGCTGATGCTCGGGCATATCGGAGAGGGACGCCCAGCGGTACGACGCGCACGCATGTTCCTCGCGGCGCTCGCGACTGGGCCAGGCGAACGGAACGACATCCTCGCGGGCGACTGCGAAATAGCGGCACGGCTCGCGCAACGGCTGGGTATGCGGCCGGAAGTCGAGCACGGCGTCGCGCAGGTCTATGAGCGGTGGGACGGCAAAGGCTCGCCCGCCCAGGCGCGCGGCGAGAACATCTCACGCGCCGCACGCATCGTCACACTCGCCCGCGATGCGGAACTCTTTTTGCGCCACGAAGGCATCGACTCAGCGGTGAGCGTGCTCCGTCGGCGCGCCGGGACGATGTACGACCCGCAACTCACCGAACGATTCTGCGCCCAGGCTGCGTCGCTCGCCACCATGCTCAACTTGCCATCCGCCTGGGACGCGGTGCTCACATGCGAGCCAGGCCCGCAGCGAACGCTGGCGCCAGCAGCGCGCGAGACGGCCATGCGCGCCATCGCCGATTTCGTCGATATGAAGTCTTCGTACACGAGTGGCCACTCTAGCGGCGTGGCGCTGCTTGCCGCCACAGCTGCCGAACGAATGGGCATGAGCGAAGAGGACGTTTCGGCGATTCGGCAGGCAGGCTACCTGCACGACATTGGCCGCGTCGGCGTCACCACTGCCATCTGGGACAAGCCCGGCTCGCTGACGGAGAGTGAACGCGAGCGCGTGCGGCTGCATCCGTACTACACCGATCGCGTGCTGGCGCGTCCACAGGCATTAGCGAAACTGGCGCAGATCGCCGCACTCCACCACGAACGGCTCGACGGCTCCGGCTACTATCGCGGTATTCCCGCCACGCTGCTGCCACTTTCCGCCCGCCTGCTCGCCGCCGCCGATGTCTATCATGCGATGACCGAGCGCCGCCCACATCGTGCCGCACTGACAGCCGAGGTAGCGGCTGAGCAGTTGCAGGCGGAGGCCCGCGCCGGACGACTCGACGCCGAGGCGGTTCAAGCGGTGTTGAGCGCCGCTGGCAGCCAGTCGCCACAGACGAAGCGCGTATGGCCAGCGGGGCTGAGCGAGCGCGAGGTGGAGGTGTTACGACTGATGGCGCAGGGCCTGTCGAATCGGCAGATGGCGGCAAAGCTCATCATTGCGGAAAAGACCGTCGGCCACCACATCCAGCACATCTATAACAAGATCAACGTCTCCACGCGGGCAGGCGCAACATTGTTTGCCCTCCAGCATGATCTTCTCGACTCGTTGCAGGGCGCCCAACAATAGGGCGTTCGCCCGATGAAGCGCATGTGCGTTCCGGCTATCCTCACATCCAACAGCGACACACTCCGTCGCGGAAGCCAGCAGGATAAGGGAGACGACACACATGCCTACGGTCAGCGTCAACGGAACACACCTGTACTACGAGGAGCTCGGGCACGGCCCCAACATGCTCTTTATCCATGGCATGTGCGGCGACGCCAGCGTTTGGGCCGACCAGATGCGGCGCCTCTCGCCTCATTTCCACACCATCTCATACGACCGCCGGGGCCACTCGCACAGCCCGCTGGGGCAGATCACACAGCGCACCGTCGAGTTGCACGCCGACGACGCCGCGCAACTCATCCTGGAACTCGGACTCGTACCGTGCATCGTTGTCGGGTCGAGCGGCGGCGCGCGTATCGCCGTCGACCTGGTGCGACGCTACCCGCTGCTGGTCAGCCGCGTGGTGTTGTCTGAGCCGCCAATCAACACGCTTTCCCCCGATGGTGGCGCATCCTTCTTTGCGGAGGTGAAACCCGCTGTCGAGCAGGCAATGGCAAGCGGTGGACCCCGCGCGGCGGTTGATGCCTTCTTCGAGGTCGTCTGCGCTGGCCTCTGGCGTCAACTCCCCGACGAGCGCCGCGAGACCCCGTACCGCGCAAACGCAGCGGAACTGCTTGGCGACCTCATGATGCCGTCCTACCAGATTACTCCGATTGACCTAAGACAATTTCGTGTGCCGACGCTGGTGATGCGCGGCGACCAAACGGCTCCGTTCTTCTTCCCGATCACCGACACCCTCGCCCAGACCATTCCGGGCGCGCAGTTGGTCGAGATTCATGGCTCCGGCCACGTCACCTACGCCGAGCAGCCTGAGCAGTTTGCCGCAGCCGTCGAGTCGTTCGCGATGGCGCGGGCGCTCTGAAGCCTCTGAGACACACGCATGGCCCTCGCCCAACTCTCTTGAGATGGAGAGCGAACGAGGGCCATGATGTCTCGTGAAAGGGGACGAATACGCTGTGGTCGGCTACATCGTTAGCGTAGCGTTCGACCTCACCCCCAACCCTTTGCCCCGCTCGCTCGCGAGGTCTCCCTCCCACGGAGAGAGGTGAGCAGAAACGGGTGGCATGCGGCGCGAATTGTACTTCAGCATTGGGCCACTCCCCCTCTCCTTATGGGAGAGGGGGCCGGGGGGTGAGGTAACACCACACCAATCACCGCGCAGAAATCACTATTACTTCGCGACAGTGTAGCCGGCGTCGTCGAGGACTTCCTCGATCTTCTCCATGCTCACCTGGCCCGCGTCATATTTCAGATGCACGGTCTTGCTGGGAATGTCGGTGCTGACCTGCTCGACGCCATCGACCGCGCCCAGCGCGCCGTTGATCGTCTTGACGCAGTGCTCGCAACTGACATCAGGGACCGAGAGGGTTGTCTCTACCATTGCCATGCAGTTCGCTACCTTTCGTGTACGTGGCCGCTTATGTGACCACGCGAAGCCTAGTTGACTGAGACGCCAACGACGTCATGCTGCGCGCCGAAGCGCCGCAGCCGCAAAGAATTGGAGATGACTGTCACCGATGAGAGCGCCATCGCCGCAGCCGCAAAGATCGGAGCCGTCTCGTGCAGCCACGGAATCGCCGGCGATGCGATCGCAATCGGAATCAGAATGCTGTTGTAGGCGAACGCCCAAAACAGATTCTGCCGGATGATGCGCATCGTCGCGCGTGAGAGCGCGTGCGCCGTCACGAGGCTGCGGAGTGAACCCTTTACGAGGGTCACGCCAGCCGCTTCCATCGCGACATCGGTTCCAGTACCCATCGCCACGCCAATATCAGCCTGGGCCAGCGCAGGCGCGTCATTCACGCCATCGCCCGCGAATGCCACGACTTTGCCCTCGCCACGCAATCGCGCGACCTGCGCCGACTTGTCACCAGGCAATGCCTCTGCGAGCGTGTGTTCGGGCGCGATGCCCACCTGCGCGGCGATGCTCCGAGCGGTACGCGGATTGTCGCCAGTCAGCATCCAGACCGTGACGCCCTCCGATTGCAACCGCGCGATGGCTTCCTTTGAGCCGAACTTCACCGTGTCAGCGACGGCCAGCGCACCCACCAGCGTCCCATCCACCGCCAGCAGCATCGCCGTCTGGCCAGCGGACTCCAGCCGATCCAGCGACGGCTCGAAGGCGTCAATGCTGGCTGCGTCAATGCCGCGCTCCCGCAGCAGCCGCCGCGAGCCGATCAGCACACGCTGACCCGCGACCAGCGCCGACACGCCACCACCGGGAATCGCCTCGAACTCCGTCGCCGCTGCGTCTGCCTGCGCGCCACGAGTCAATGCGCCAGCGACAATCGCCCGCGCCAGAGGATGCTCCGATGACGCCTCAGCGCTCGCCGCGAGCCGCAGCATCTGCGCCTCATCCAGCGTCGCTCCAGACACAGGAATCACCTCCGTCAGAGCAGGCTTACCGCGCGTGATGGTGCCAGTCTTGTCGAGCACAAGGTCAGTGACCTTCTCCAGCCGCTCCAGACTTTCGCCATTGCGGATGAGCACGCCACGTTCCGCGCCCTGGCCCGTGCCAACCATGATAGCCGTCGGCGTGGCGAGTCCCAGCGCACAGGGGCATGCGACCACCAGCACTGCTATCGCCGCCACCAGCGCCACGACCCACGGATTGCTCGATACGCTAGTCATGCCACCACTCGGGGTGAAGCCTAGCGCCGCGCCCGCGATGGTCCAGCCGATGAACGTCAGCAGAGAGATGACCAGCACGGACGGCACGAAGATACTCGCCACCGTGTCTGCCAGCCGCTGGATGGGCGCCTTCGAACCTTGCGCATCCTCCACCATGCGGATGATGCCCGCGAGCATCGTGTCGGACCCTACGCGGGTCGCGCGCATGCGAAGCGCGCCCGTCTGGTTGATCGTCGCGCCAATGAGCTGGTCGCCTGAGCGCTTCTCTACCGGCAGGCTCTCGCCCGTCAACATCGACTCATCAACGGTGGAGTCGCCGGAAAGCGCCACGCCATCGGTCGGAATCTTCTCACCGGGACGCACATTGAGCGTGTCGCCGACGACCACCTGCTCCGCCGGAATGTCCGTCTCGACACCACCGCAAATCACATGGGCGACGGTCGCGCGCAGGCCGATCAGCCGCGAGATCGCCTCGCCGGTCTGTCCCTTGGCCCGCGCTTCCAGGTATTTGCCGAGATAGATGAGGGTCACGATCAGCGCGGTCGTATCGTAGAACGTTACGCCGCCGACCACCTGCGGCCAGAACGTCGCGACGATGCTCATCAGAAATGCTGCGGTCGAGCCGAGGCTGACCAGCACGTCCATATTCGCGCCGAAGTGACGCAGCACTCGCAGCGAGGTCTCGTGGAACTGCCAGCCGACGTAGCCCCAGACAGGCGCAGTCAGCGCGAGCAGCAGCAGATTCTCGCCGGGGAATCGGTTCATGAAGAACATCGAAAGCACGACGACGGGAATGCTCAACGCGACGCCCAGCGCCAGTGTATTGCGGCGTCGCCGCAGATCCGCGTCACGCCGGACAACCAGTTGCTCGGTCGCCGAGGTGGCAGGCGCGGCAGCCTGGTCCGTCTGGGTTGCCGGAGGAGCAGCGACGATGGGCGATGCGCTATAGCCAACAGCAGTGACCTTATTGAGCAGGTCATCCATGCCCACCTGCGCCGCGTCGTATTTCACCGTCGCACGCTCGGTCGCCAGATTCACGCTTGCTTCGGTGACGCCCGGCAACTTCTTCAATCCCTTTTCGATACGCATCGCGCACGACGCGCAGGTCATGCCTTCGACCGACAACGTCGAGGTAATGCTCGACGCCCGCTGAGGAGTGGTCGCTGGCTGGATTGTTGTATCTTCTAGCGTTTTAGCCATGCTCCGCTGTCCTTTTCGCCAGCTACGTGAGCCAGCGATCACCTGTTAGCGATTGCCCGCGAGATTATAGAGTTGCATCAACTCGTCAATGACCGCCTCGTCACGCCCCTCGCGGATACCCTCAGCGACACAGCCATGCAGGTGGTCTTCCAGTACCACCGCTTCGAGCTTTTCAATCGCCTTCCGCACGGCGTAGGTCTGCCGCAGGATGTCGACGCAATATTGATCTTCTTCCACCATCCGACGAATGCCGCCGATGTGGCCTTCGATGTAGTTGAGCCGCTTGAGTATGTCGTTCTTGTCCGCTCGCATGTGTGTCACCCCTTTGTACCCATACCCCCTGGGAGGGGGTACAAAACAAATGATAACACAGGCATGCGGCCAATTGCCACGGTTGAGACGAGATCGTGAGGATGGGATTGTGCGCGGAGGCAAGAATAAGCTGGCCACATGGATTCCGGTAACCGACCGGCTTCTTTTTGCCGTTGCGCAACTCCTGTGCGCAACCAGGCGTAGAAAGAGCGGCATGTGGCTCTTGGAGATGAGGACACCCGCTTGAAACGCCTGCGTGTGGGGCAGAGATGGAAGAGAAACGTATGCGACAGGCGATCCGTGTGTGCGCGATCGTGGCCGTGGCAGCTATGATAGCGCTCCTAGCAGGACTCTGGAGAGGCCCGGGAGATTTCATACATGGTGCAGACTGGGTTGATCAGACGCTGTCGTACGTATTCTCATTCCAGCTCTGGGTCCTGGTGATCATCCCGCTGGGCGTTCTGGCTGCCAGCGATGCGGCGCGCGCCTGCCGCCGTGGCTGGCGGGCGCTCTTCATCACACTCATCATCCTCGCGCCTATCGCTGCCTGGTTCTATCCACTGGCAGGGAACCTCCAGATTCTGTTCACGCTGTATTCCTCGCCCTGCAACGGCTCAGCCACCTGCACGCCCATCCAATATGGGACGCCACTACTAGTCACTCAGATAGGTTGGGCCGTGGCATACCTGCCCATCCCGATCGCCGCGCTCGTCTATTCCCTCGCGCCAGCCCAGAGCGCGACCGCGTCAGCCGCAACGGAGGCAGATCAGGGCGAACGGCGTGCGCTCATCGTGTGGGCAATCGTCGGGATCGTTGTCATGAGCGCACTCGGCTACCTGGCGACCTCCCCATTCCTATTCCTCCAGTTCGGCAATGGTTCTCCCGAGCGCATGGAAATGATCCTCCCACTACGCATGATGCTGAACACGGTATGGGTCGCGCTGGCCGCGCTGCCAGTCGCCATAGTCAGCATGGCGCTGGCGCACGCCGCCGAGACGGGCCGCCGTGGATGGCTGGTGGGCTGGATCGCGCTCGCCGCGTTGACGCTGCTCACGGCGAGCCCGGTATTCCCGCTCGCCATGCACGAACCGTGGACGGAATCCTTCATCCTCGCAGCGTTGGGTGGGGCAGGCCAGCAGGCGCCCGACGATCTGTACATAAAAGTCAGTATCGTAGCGCCTGTGGTTATCATGCTGGTGGCGCTGATCTATGCTGCTGTGAGCCGTCCTGGTTCGCGTGGCGCGGCCCTTGCCACCGCATAGCGCTAGACCTACTCGCGCCACCGACAACCGTTGTTCAGACAGCTTCTCACTCTGCGGCGCTGCGTACCATGTGCATCTCCTTGTAGGGTTTGCCGCGAAAGTGGATGGTCTTGACGCCACTGGGGATGAATCCCGCGCGCTCGTAGACGGTGACAGCGCGGCGATTGAAGGTGGCGACGTTCAGGCTGAACGTCTTGGGGGCATAGCGCTCGCGGGCCTCTTCCATCCCCAGGCGCATTGCGGCTAGCCCCAACCCGCGCCCGTTGATGTCAGGCCGCAGCCCAATGCCTATCTCGACATCGCTCCCGCGCCAGATCAGCGAGAAAACGCCGATCAGGCGATCACTGGAAGTTCCGATGGCATAGCAGGTGATTCTGGAGGCGAGGAACCCTGGCCTGCTCATGAGCGCGCCGAGAGCGAGCGGAATCATCCCGAGGTTGTACATCGCGTAGTCGCCGGGGTAGCGCCAGCGCGCCGCCGCAATGGCCTCGCGCACTGTCAGACGGCGAAACCGCAACGACGCCTCGCCCTGCTCCACGGGTAACCCGCCTATTCTGCGCTATCGTGGGCCGCCCACGGATCATGCGCCGAAGGATCGAACGCCTGCGCCGGCGCCCACAGCAAAAAGTCCGGCGACGCATCGAGCAATTCGGTGAATCGGCGTGCCACGCTAGGATCAAACGCCGTTCCCGCCCCTTCGAGAATCCGCTCGCGCGCGGACTCGACGGTCATGGCTGCCTTGTAGGGTCGCGGACTCGTGATGACGTCGAAGACATCCGCCACGCTGAGGAGCCGCGCGCCGAGCGGAATATCCGTGCCAGCGCGATGCTCGGGATAGCCCTTGCCGTCCCAGCGCTCGTGATGGCTGAGCACGGCGTCCAGAATCGTATCGGGCATATCGAACGCCCATAGCACCTGCGCCGCCGTTACTGGGTGCCGCTCGATCATCTCGCGTTCGCTTGCCGTGAGCGCCGCTGGCTTCATCAACACGTCGTTGCGCACCCACGTCTTGCCCAGGTCGTGAATGAGGCCAGCAAGGGCAAGTTCGCGGGCAGCGGAACGTGTCCAGCCGCTGAATCGCGCCAGACGGTTGACGTAGATCGCTACGCGTCGACAGTGGTCATAGGTAACCTGATCTCGCACACGGATGCTGTCCGCAAGCTCATAAATGACACGTCGAGTGTGGCTGAGGGACCCTGGGGTCGCATCCAAAGTGGTCGCCAAGAGTGCTTATCCTTCTGCCCCGACCTCGCAGGCCGACGGACATGAAATTGATCGCTATGCATACATAGACGCATACACCCGCCTAGATTAAACGCAGGGGTGGAAGATTTGTCTTGTCTACACGCTACCGACTGGCTGTGCGTGTAGCCATTCGCAGGAGCGGCGCCAGGAACGCCCCGGTGTAGCTGGTGGGGTGGGCCGCGATGGTTTCGGGGGTTCCCTCGGCGATGATCTCGCCGCCCCGCTCGCCACCATCTTGCCCTAGATCGATGATCCAGTCGGCGGCTTTGATGATGTCGAGGTTATGCTCGATCACCACCACCGTATTGCCCGTATCCACCAGTCGCTGCAACACTTCGAGCAGGCGCTCGACATCCGCGAAATGTAAGCCAGTTGTCGGTTCATCCAGAATGTACATCGTGCGGCCAGTCGCGCGGCGCGAGAGCTCCGTCGCGAGTTTGATGCGCTGAGCCTCGCCGCCGGAGAGCGTCGTCGCGGGCTACCCCAGATGGATATATCCTAGTCCAACATCTTCGAGAGTCGCAAGCTTGTTGCGCAGGCTGGGAATCGATTCGAAGAACTCCAACGCCTCCGAGACGGTCATATCCAGCACGTCGGCGATGGTCTTGCCCTTGAACGTAATCTCGAGCGCCTCGCGATTGTAGCGCTTACCCTTACACGTCTCGCAGGTCACGTACACGTCCGGCAGAAAGTTCATCTCGATCGTCAGAACACCCTCGCCCTTGCAGACCTCACAGCGGCCACCCTTCACGTTGAACGAGAAGCGGCCCGGCTGATAGCCACGCAGTCGCGCCTCTGGCGACTGAGCAAAGAGTTCGCGAATCGTGGTGAACGCGCCAGTATACGTCGCAGGATTCGAGCGCGGCGTGCGGCCAATCGGCGATTGATCGATGTCAATCACCTTGTCCAGCGCATCCACGCCCTCGATGGAGCCGTGCTGGCCGGGACGCTGGTGCGCGCGATTCAGTGTCATAGCCAGCCGCTTGTACAGAATCTCGTTGATCAGCGTGCTCTTGCCCGAGCCAGATACACCCGTCACGACCACCAGTTCGCCCAGCGGAATCGTGACGTCGATGCCCTTTAAATTGTTCTCACGCGCATCGCGAATGAGCAGCGACTTGCCGTTGCCCTCGCGCCGCTTCTCTGGCACAGGAATGCTGCGACGGCCCGAGAGGAACTGCCCTGTCAGCGACGCCGGATTGGCCTCGATCTGCGCGAGTGTCCCCTGCGCGACAACATAGCCGCCGTGCTCGCCCGCGCCCGGCCCCATGTCGATGATATGGTCGGCGGCGCGCATCGTATCGTCGTCATGCTCCACCACCAGCACCGTGTTGCCCAGGTCGCGCAGGCGGGTCAACGTCTGGATCAGGCGCGCGTTATCGCGCTGATGCAGGCCAATGCTCGGCTCGTCGAGGATGTAGAGCACGCCCATCAGGCTGGAGCCAATCTGCGTGGCCAGGCGAATACGCTGCGCCTCACCACCAGAGAGCGATGTCGCGCTGCGGCTCAACGTCAGATAGTCGAGGCCGACATCCACCAGGAATCCCAATCGCGCCTTGATCTCCTTGACTACCTGGCGGGCGATGGTTTGCTCGCGTTCAGTCAATGGCCGCGCATCAGTGAAATCAGGCGCGCGATCGCCACCGGCCAGCACACGCAGCCCATTACGTCGCGCGGATCGCTTGCCATTGGCGCCGTTCGTTCCATTGGCGCTGTTCGCGTAGACACGCGAGGACTCCTGCTCATCGCCCGCGGTAATCGCATCGAAGAAGCGGAGCGCATTGATGATCGAGAAGCCCGTCACTTCGGAGATGTTGCGGTCACCGACGGTCACGGCGAGCATTTCAGGCTTGAGTCGTGCGCCATGACAGGCCGGACAGATACGCGCCGACATATACTGCTCGATATCCTCGCGCCCGCTTTCCGTCGCCTCTTTGTAGCGACGTTCGAGATTCGGAATGACCCCCTCGAAGGTCGTGCGATGTGTGCGCCGTGTCCCTTGCCGGTTGGTATATGAGAACGAAATCTCGTCGGGTGCGCCATAGAGCACAAGCTTACGCGCCTGCTCAGGGAGCGCATTCCAAGGCGTGTTCAGGCTGAAGTCATACTTATCCGCCACTGCGGCCATTTGCTTCCCGTACCACGTGCTGATGCCCGCAAGCCGAGTCCACGGAAGAATCGCGCCTTCGTCGATACTCAGATCAGGATTGGTCACGACAAGATCTGCGTCTACTTCCAGCTTTGTGCCAAGTCCTGTGCACTCGGGGCAGGCGCCATACGGGCTGTTGAAGGAGAAGCTGCGTGGCGCAATCTCTTCCAGGCTAATGCCGCAATAGACGCAGGCGAACCGCTCAGAGAAGAGTTGCTCTTCGCCATCCACCACTGAAACCAGCAGAATGCCACTGCCCAGCTTGAGCGTCGTCTCCACGGAGTCCGTGACACGCTGACGCTGGCTCGTCTCGGGGTCGACTTGTGAGGAGTCGTGTGGCGTCGCGCCGTATGCGGGGGTCGCCTCAGCGACACGCAACTGGCCCTCCGCCACATCAGGCTGCGCCTCATGCCGGATGACCAGACGATCCACCACGACTTCGATCGTATGCTGCTTGTACTTGTCCAGCTCGATTGTCTCGGTGAGGTCGCGCACTTCGCCATCCACACGCACACGCACGTAGCCCGCTCTGCGCATCTCTTCGAAGACCTGGCGATACTCACCCTTGCGTCCGCGCACCAGCGGCGCGAGCAGCAGCAGACGTGTGCCGTCTGGCTTGCTGGTGATAGCGTCCACCATCTGCTGCACCGTCTGCTGGCTCACCTCACGTCCGCAATTGGGACAATGCGGATGGCCGACACGAGCAAAGAGCAAACGCAGATAGTCATACACCTCGGTGACTGTGCCGACGGTCGAGCGTGGGTTGCGCGAGGTGCTCTTCTGGTCGATCGAAATGGCGGGGGAAAGACCGTCGATATGGTCGAGGTCGGGCTTTTCTAACTGCCCCAGGAACTGCCGCGCATAGGACGAAAGCGACTCGACGTAGCGGCGCTGCCCTTCAGCGAAGATGGTGTCGAAAGCGAGGCTACTCTTACCTGATCCCGAGAGCCCAGTGATGACCACGAGCTTGTCACGTGGAATAGTTACGTCGATATTCTTGAGATTATGTTCACGCGCGCCACGCACAACAATACGGTCAAGCGGCATGGAATCAGCCTTCCCCGATCTTCACGTACACTGCCAAGGCGCCGCAATCCTCGCGACTTATCGGTCCCTGCCAGCACATGCGTTGATGTGGCGGGTCCCCTAAGTATAGAACGTCTGTACGAGTGCGTCAAGCGGACATGACGCCTTTTGGGGATATCCAGACATTCCATGACATATCCCCAGGCGCCTCTTTTGATTGTAGGCGACAGTGGGAAGGCATAGCGAAAATCGCGCCGAATTGGGGAGGAGCGGACCGCTCACCACGCGACGATTTGCACTGGCGTCAGACCCGTGCGCGCAGCGACAATGGCAGCGAAGGTATCTGCATCTACGCGACTTGCGCCATCGTTGGCAGGATCACGCATCGCATCGGTAGTCATGCCGTAAGTGTCACCGCTCTCCCACCAGATATCGGGGAAATGCTTCGTTTCTACGATATAGGCGCAGCCACGCTTGTCAGATACGAAGCTTAGCGAAGTGATGTCCTCCCACGGGATCGTCCTGGTGGATGTCTGGAGACTGGCAGCGCTGGCAGTGAGATGAACCACGCCCGAGCGCATGGCGCCACGCAAGCGCAGAATGGCAAACAGTACGGTCCCGAGCAGCCAGACAAAGCCGCAAATCTCTGTCAACCAATCAGCGGCTGGATGACCCGCAATAAATGACGATACGAGCGTCGCCAAACCAGCCACGCTGCCAATCAGCAGGAGCGCAGCGCGCATTCCCCTACCAAAGCGCTCTGCTCCACTTGACCTGGAGCGAGTGGAGACGGTGCGGTCGCCGAGTCCGGCGGCAAGCGCCTGCCAATTCGGTCTCTGAGCCTGCGTGAGAATGGTAGGGACTGAGAGCATACGCTTCAGCACAAGCGCGAACGAGCACAAAGACGCTATCAACAGCGCTATCGCCGATGTCCACGACGCCCACGGCGCAAGTGGAGACGAGACGTTGATCATGGCCAATCCATAACCTGCAGTGAAGGCAATGGGAACAGTGATCATCCCTGTAATTATCTGCTCGAACCGCTTTCGGCCAACGGGTATAACGTCGTTCATCGGCGTCTTGACGGAGGGGTCAGCCGAATCCGCGAGGTCAGCGTGGAACGTCCGAGGCGTCAACGCAGCGCGAGCAGCCGCCAACTGGATGACAGCTTCTGTACGGTTTACATGGTCATCAACTTCGCTCGACGCGCCACCATGTGTGGCGCCATGCGGGATGGAGCAACGCCACGTCACACTGCGGCCGTCACTAGCGTAGAGTCGATACACGACGACACCAAATCTTCTGGGCCAGGTTTCCAGCAGCCGCGCATCGGTCCATGCGATTGTGTTCCGTGGCCCTTTCCGCGACCAGGCACTCACGCCATATTCATCGGCAACCACGCCGCGTGGCCCTTGAACCGCAGGGTAGAGCAGCATAAGCGCAAGGAGCGAGAAGACGAGGACCAAGCATACCATGCCGCTCGTAAGTAGCCAGAATGTGAGTCCATCTTGAGAGGCGATGAAGTCGAATACGCCTAACTGTTGCATTATTGCCAGAAGCCCGGCGGCGCAGACCACGATCACGATGCAACCGAGCAATAAGCCGATGCGGCTCGCACAGCTCCGAATCCACTTGATGGTTATCGGCGCAGGATAGACCCGTGAAGCATTGGCCTCCAGTGGTTTCGCGCGCACCAGGAAGTCGCCATCGCCGGAGATTGCGTCTAAGCGAAGGTGATCTATCATTCGGACAAACCGCGCCATTGCGATAAACCATACAGGAGCAACTACCGTAAACGAGGTATCATGCAGCTCTCCCGCTGGAAGCCATGTCTCGATCCCTAGCGCCCGAAATACGGCTGGGCCATCGGCGATGCTCCAAACAACCAGAATGAATCCGAGAATGAGCGCCAACGCGCACACGACCTGTGCCGCCGCCAGCAGACGTCGCCGGATGGGCCACAGCATCGTTCGGCTCCCTTCAGCGGTAGAGAGAGCAGGCATAGTTTGCCGCTCGCATAAGCATAACGAGCGGTGATGTGTGGACTAACTGGCGGGCATTCGCGGAGAGCGCCGCGCTATTTCTCGCCGTTGTCACGCTGGGAGCGGCGATAGTACAAGCGTAGGCGGAGAACACGTAATTGTGTCGCGATGGCGCCCAGGAAGCCGCGCCGAATCGGGGTTACCGTCGTAGTCGAGGACCCGCGCCACTGCGACTTCGTGGGCGGGCGAAATCGATCCCTCCAGCCGACGACGAGCGCCACTACAAAGAGGACCAGGCCAATTGCGCCGAGGATGCCGCTCGCGACGGTAGCGTCGCCATTGAAGAAGGCGATTCCAGCCGCGATGAGCGCAAAGACCACGGCTAGCAGAATCAGCACGACCTCAACAGGGAGGCGCAACGTGGGCAGGGGACGTCTGGGTGTCGGGGGACGCTGAAAGGGGCGAATACGATCTCCGAGGCCATGACGAGGCTCGGACTCCTCCATCCGGCTGAGGATTTCTTCGATCTCACGCTCGTAGCGACTAGGCATCGTCACGTACCCCTTGGAGCAGTCAACGTCAACGACCGCGCCTGGGCGAAGGCTGCTGCCGTGTACTAGTATAGTCCAGAGTTTTCATAATGGGCAAGTAGCCCCGCCCCACGATGCCCTGCCCGTTCAGTGCGTCGGCAAAGTTGGCGGCAATTGCAGAGCAAACGCATGCAACAATGCCAACTTGACCTTAAAGAGCAATGTCAACTCGATCATCGCGAGCGCTAACGCCAACGTGAAGACCGGTAACACCTGCTTCCACCGCTCGAATCGGCCAATGAACGGCGTGAAGCAGATGAGAAACACGAGATTCACAGACGTCAGGGCCATCACTAATCCAAACGAACTGACCAGCGCGATTGGATACAACAGCCATGCCACTTGTGAACTCACCGCAAGGAAAGCCACAAGCAAGAGCGGGGCCACCACCACGAGTTGGCCGAACGATTTGAACGATGGTCGTGTATCTTCCCAACGCCACAGCAACCCATTCGTTACCGGCATGATGAACGCGACCATCGCGACCCCGGCGCCAAGTCCTGTAATCAGCCGAAGCGGATTCTGCGGATGATACAGATGCGGCGCGCCGAGGTCGTTGAGCAACGAATTGACGCCGTCGATCCCCATCAGCCCTACGCAGGCTAGCAGCGAAATCGCCACGGGCAGGCGGGGCAGGCGCGACGAGAGCAGTCGCCCCGAACCAAGCAGCGTGAAGAATCCGAGTGAGAAGCCAAGATAGATACCGGTATTGCGTGCGCAAAGCGGCAATTGCTGGCCCGCCGGGAAGAACGAGTGGCTGGGCGCCTGCGCGCAAATGCCACCATCGAGCGCACGCAAACGGTCAATCAATGTGCCGTTGGGCAGGAAGATCAGCGCCGCCAACGCCACGAGATAGAGCGCCCCGAGCGCGATCAATAGCCACGTCGGCGGCTCCCACATGCGCGGCGCGCGCAGTGTGACGAGATCGGTCCGCGCCTGCTCCGCTGCCATTCGGCCACTCCTCGATACAATGCTGCGCTAGCGCAGAGTGACGCCACCGAACAGGCTATTCAGCACGAACAGCCAGTTGAAGAAGATAGCGATCCCCATGAAAGCCAGCAGCACGCCTGTGATGATCTCAATGGTCCGCAGATACGGTGACAACCGCTTCAATAAGGGCGCAAGCCAGTCGAACGCCACACCAAGCGCCAGAAATGGAAGACCCAGCCCTAGCGAATAGACCGCGAGCAACAGCACTCCCGAGCCCAGCGCCCGCGCCTGCGCCGCCAGCACCAGAATGCTGGCCAGAATCGGCCCGACGCAGGGAGTCCACCCGAGCGCGAAGATCAACCCAATCAGCAGCGAAGCCGCGTAACTCGTCTCGCCCACCTGAAGCGAGAGGCGTCGCTCATAGTTCAGCCACGGAATGCGAATCAGGCCAGCGACCTGCGCCCCCAGGATGACCAGCAGCACGCCGCCAATACGCCGCAGCACAAGTTGATTCGCAGACAAAAACGAACCAAGCACACTCGCGGTCGCGCCCAGCGCAATGAACGTGATCGTGAAGCCTACGACGAACGCGGCGGCATGCAATGTTGTCGCACGGCGCAGCGAGGCGCGCTTCGTAGCGTCCGCCTGTTGGCCCTCCCAGATGCCCGGGCCAACCAGACGCGCGATGTAGATCGGCGTCAGCGGCAGGACGCACGGCGAGACAAACGAGAGTAATCCCGCCAGAAACGCGGCGAGCAATGATACAGCGCCCATACGGGAATGTGCCTGTTCCTTGATCGAATCGAGTATATTGGCCGCCACTGTGTGACGCGCCTCGCCCAGCAGTATAGCAGACTGCGTGCGGCAAAACCCGTCACACAGGGACTTCCACCTCCTGCCGTCAGGCGTCGCGCGCGACGACGGAGAGCATCTCAGGCGCGCGTTTGAGCAGGCGTGGAGCGATCAGCATGGTGGCCACCTGATAGAGCGCCAGCCCGTAGATCAGCGCAGTCGGCGCGGTGAATACCAGCCATGATGCGTGGTCCACCAGTGGCGGAAGCAGGAGCAAGACGAACACTGGCGTCAGCAGGAAGAGCGTTCCCCAGAGCGCCACCAGCGAAATAACACTCCGCAGGCATCCATTCTCCGACGACAGATTGTTCGACCCCATCCGCAGCTGCCGAACACGTAGTGGCATCAGCACCGACGTCACATTGCCCGCGCCGAGCAGCGCCAGGGTCGCCGCGATACCTTCGATGAGCGCGAGCGGAGCCGCTGCCCAGTATCCCGTGATGGCGGCCACTGCGACGATCAGCACTACCTGCGCTGTGAACGCGACGATGCCCACGGCCAGATTCTTGCCGCGCAGAATGTCCCCCGGGCGCGCGGGTGTCAGCAGCAGCGCCTGCAATCCCTGACGCTCCAGCCCAAATGCGTTAAGCGAGAGAGTCAGGACGATCAGCAGCGCAGGAAGCGGCGCCATCAGCGGCTGGTAGCCCGCCAGGCGCTGCTCGAAATAGGAGTGCGACGCGCCTCCACGGTGGATCAAGTTCGGCGCAAAGACAACGAACAGCAGCACCAGAGAGCTCAACAAAGAAGCTTTGATCTGCGGATCGCGCCAGAAATAGCGGAGATCCTTGACCGCGACGGCGCTGATGACCGGGGAAATCAATGGCTTGCGCCTCTGCGCGTCAGCGGCGCCGCCCGTGACAGCGCCAATCGCGGCGGACGCAAGCTGCGGCGCAGTGCGGCCCGCCCGACGACGCGACGACGACGCGCCACTGCCCTCCGGCGAGGTGATGCCACGGTCGAGCACCCATGCCCACCCCGCGAAGAGCACGGGCGTCAGCGCGATCAACGCGAACAACCACGGCAGCGCGCCCAGAAAGTCTCCCGCGTCGGCGGCGATAATCGCCCGCGCGGCCATGCCCGGCGGCGCGAACTGCACATATTTGCCAAGGTCCAACCGGGAGAGCAGGTCGAGATTGCGTACGCGAGCGAGCAGTGTCGTCGCGAATTGACCGGAGAGTGAGCAGGCGACACTCATCAGCGCGAAGACAATGATGCTGAGATCACGATAGCGACGGCTGCGCAGCAAGCCTACCAGAATCGCCAGCGCAAACTGACTCGCGCCGACGACGTGGACATACAGAAATACGAGCGCTACGAGGGTAATGATCGTCGCGAGCACGCTGGCATGCCAGCCCACCACGACTGCCGCACAGACGGCCAGAATGATGAGCGTTGGAGGGTCGAACAGCGTAGAGAGCGTCAGCGCAGTCATGCGTTCAGCGAGCGTGATGGGATAACTGTGCAACTTGCTGACGTCGAGCCCTTCGTTGACGCTATATTGCAGGGCTGGCAGCACCACCCAAACGATATAGAGCAGCCCCAGCGCGCCAAAGAGCAACTGCGCGGCGGCCCCGCGCTCCAGGTTGAGGTAGCCTATCGCCGAGAGAACGCCAGCGGCGGCGGCTCCGCCAATCGTGAAGATCAGCAGCGCAATCAGGCCAATCGTCGCCGAAACACTCCGACGATAGAGACGAACGCCAAGTTTCCATCGCAGCCGGAGCAGCGCTCCAAGCTGGCGCGGACGAATGCGCCACTGCGAGACGTTGTCCCCACCTTCATGCTCTGGCATGCTCAGCGCGAGCCGTTCAGCTACTCCAGCCATGCCAGCGTCCCCTCATGCGGCGCGACACCCACCAGTTCGAGGAAGATATCTTCAAGCGACGCGTCGCCACCGCCTCCGGCCCGCTGACGCAATTCGTCCACAGTTCCCTCGGCGATCAGTCGTCCACCGTCGATCAGACCGACACGCGTGCAGAGCTTTTCGACCACTTCCATAATGTGCGAGCTAAAGAAGATGGTGACGCCGCTCCCCGTCAGATCGCGCAAGATATCGCGAATGACGCGAGAACTGACGGGGTCCACACCCTCGAAAGGCTCATCCAGAAAGAGCGCCTGTGGACGGTGGATCAGCGCGGATGCCAGCGCCACTTTCTTGCGCATGCCGACGGAATAGTCCACAACCAGTTTGTCGGCGTCGGAACTGAGCAGCAGGGCATCGAGCAGGGCGCCCGCCCGCCGTCGCGCCTCCGCACGCGGAATGTCGTACATCGCTCCAGCGAACTCCACCAACTCGCGGCCAGTCAACCGTTCGTAGAGATTGAGTTGTTCGGGTAGCACACCCATCGCTGCCTTGGCGCGTAGTGGCTCCTGCCAGACATTGATGCCGCCGACATAGGCCACGCCGGAGGTCGGACGCAGAAGGCCCACAAGCATCTTGATGGTGGTAGACTTTCCCGCGCCATTACGGCCCAGAAAGCCGAAGAATTCGCCACGCTTCACGACCAGCGAGAGACCATCCACCGCGCGCTTCTGGTCGAACAGCCGGGTCAGTCCCAGCGTCGCGATCGCAGCGTCCGCAGGCGGGAAGGCGCCGAACATCTGGCCTTCGAGCGCACTTGGTATTGTCATGCGTCTGCTGTCCTTGTTGTTCCCTCGTCCACAAACAAAGCCGCCGATGTCGCATATACGCCCGGCGCCCATCGCAGGTTCGGTATGCGCAGGCGTCTCCGCCCAGATTATACAAGTCGAGCCTGCCCGTCGCCCACCAACACCACATGCATCGCCAGCCTGGTAGGAGGTCGCGCTTCTTGCGGTACGATAGAGGCAGGCAGAGCGTGGCGCGACATTGGACTCGCGAGGCGCGAAACTCATGGGCCAATGCGTAGACCAATCCTGCCAGTGAGGAGCGGCTACGCATGGACCTCACCCTCCATCGTGCGCGGTTTCCCTTCTCACTTGAGAAGTGGTACATCGACACGCTGCTCGATGACGGCTCGGTCCTACTCGTCTACCTCGGCGCCATCACGCTCTGCGCTGTACGCCTCGCCCGCGTGACGGCGGAACTTTACCCTGCCCATGGTCCTATTGTGCGCGGCAGCGCCACTGCGCGCCACGTTCTGGGCGGGGAGAACATCCTGCGTTTTGGCCCCGCCACGATTGCGGGCGATCGCCTGCGCTTTACGACCGCTGGCCTCTCAGGTGAATTGGTCATGCGTTCGCGCTACCCACCATGCGCGCTACGCGAGCCATTCCTCGCTGAGGCAAGCCGCACGCTCCACTGGTCGATCGAGATTCCCGACGCTGATGTCACAGGCACACTGACGTGGCCCGGCGGAACACGCGCCATCGCGGGTCGAGGCTACCGGGATCGTGTGTGGTTCGATCTCTATCCCTGGCGCTTCCCGATACGCGAGCAAATTTGGGGGCGCGCAGCCGCTGGCGACCATGCCGCGACATGGGTACGGACCACAACCCACCAGGGAGTCATCACGTTGTCCTGGCTCGATGGCCACATGGCGGAGACCCCCACAGTCAGTGGCCTCCCTGTGGGGGTCACGCTCGATTCTGCGCGCGCGTTCCTCGATGTGGATGTCGTCGCGATTGAAGGTCTGCGCTTGCAAGGATTGCGGGGAATCCTCCGGCGCATAAGTGGCGACCCACATGAGACCAAGTGGCAAGCGGCATGCGCCATCGCAGGCGTAGAGGGTGTGGCGGTCCATGAGGTGGTGAGATGGAAAACGTAGGAACATTCAAGCGATACATGATCATCACAGCATACACCATCGTCTTTTGGGTGGCGCTGCCCCTCACGCTCATCGCCATCGGCAAGGGCATCGACACGGCGATGCGCCTTGGCGGCGCGTCCTCGGCGTGGGGTTGGGCGCTGCTGGGCGCTGGTCTGGCGCTACTCGCGTGGGCCGCGCTGTGGCTCCGCATCCAGGGAAACGGCCTACCGATAAGCGCGCTGCCGCCGGCGCGTCTTGTCGTCACTGGCCCGTATGGAATCGTGCGCCATCCGATGTATGTCGGCTACAATGTCGCGCTCATCGGCCTGGCGCTCGTGCTCGGTTCACCGGGACTGCTCATCATCGGCGGCCCTATCTTCCTGCTGGGCTGGATAGCATATGCCCTCGTCGAGGAGCGCGGGCTACGCCGTCGCTTTGGCGCCGAGTATCTGGCCTACCAGGCCGAGGTAGCCTTATGGCCCCGCGTACCGCTCTACAGGATCATCCAGATCCTCGTCGCACTGCGCGTGATGCCCGTCAATGTCGAAGGCCACAGGCGCCTGCCGCGTGGGCCCTTTGTCGTGGTGGCGAATCATGCCTGCTACCTCGACCCTGCGCTACTCAGCCGTCTCATCTGGCGGCGCATCCGCTTCCTGGCGACCGCCGAAGCGTTCCGACCGCGCCTCCTTGGCTGGGCGTTGCGACGGTCGGGCGCCATTCCGCTGCGACGCTATCGTGTAGATCCCGTAGCCTGCCGCAGAATGCTTCGCCACCTCTCGTATGGCGAAATTCTCGGCCTCTTCGTCGAAGGTGAACGCGCTCCCTTGGGCAAGTATGAAGGGGCGATGCCACGCGCCGCCGCCACCATCGCACAACTTGGCGTTCCTGTTATTCCAGTTGGCATCTGCGGTAGCTACGACGCAGGACCACGTTGGGCAAGCGTGCTGCGTCGGAAGCCGGTGACCTTGCGCGTTGGGGCGCCTGTAGCGTTTGCAGGACAAGACCCAACGCAGGCAATCGACAAGGCCATCAGCGCGCTATTGGACGCGTCCGTACCGAATGTCCATCTCGCGGGGCTTCCGCGCGAACGGCTCAGTCGCGTCTTGTGGGGTTGTCCGCGCTGCCTGGATGAACGCGAATGGAATGCAGCCGCCTTGCGCTGCGCGCATTGTGGCGCCCACTTCGCCGCTACCCCTCATGGCTTGTTCGCCGACTCTGAAGGCGCCACGCAAACCCTGGCGGCATTGGCTGAGCCTCTCTTCGCGGCGGCTGACACTGTTCCCAAGATTGCATGCGCGGCGCAAGGAGCCTATGAGCGTGTGCTCGTCGGCCCTATTCGACCGATGGACTCGCTGGGAGCCGGAACACTACATATTTCCCACACGGCGCTTTCGTTCACGCCACTCGCGGCTGGGGCGTTCACGCCGCTCCACATCCCCATAGAGCGCATTCGCTCGGTGACCACCGAACGGGCAGACACACTCCAGATTGCTACGGGGGAATCGGTGTGGCAATTCAAGCCCGAGAGCATGTCAGTATTCCGGCTCTATCAGATCGTGATGACCTGGGCGAAACCACGGCTGGAGCGACCAGTGCGAGCGTAGTCACACCTACTAGCGACCGCATTCGCAGACTCGCAGGTTAGTAGTCGAGCGCCACGCAAACCATCATCTGGCGCGCGGCGCGCGTCGATTTACAGCTTCGGGGTGAGGGGACCCAACTGGTCCGCGGTAGGTTCCGCTCAGCAGAACCACGCTTCGGTCAAATGGGGGACGGGACGCTGCTTAGCGAGCGCGACGGCCGGGATGCGTGGTGAGCCGACGCCACCTATACGCACGCCGAGCCGCCGCTCAGCCAACGCATATACCTCGGCGAAGGTCCGGCGAATCGACTGGTTCGCGGCAGCGGCGCGCTCTACCAGGGCCGAGATTTCGCGTTGCAGCGTATCCATTCGCGGATCGACATGCTCCCACCGATAGCTGAAACTCTGCTCATCCAGCGGGCCGACCCACTCCGCCGCGTCTGGCGTATCGAGCAGCGCCGAGCCGGGCGGCACGAGCAGGCGAATCGTGTACTGCACCGGGTCGACATGCTCCACCAGATCACGCTCAGCGATGAATTCGAGCGTTTCGAGGTAGTCATCCGCTGTAGTCCACGGGGTAAACGCCACGAACGTTGGTCGCAGTGGAATGCCCGCTTCCTCCACGATGCGCAGCGCCTCCACGACGTCGGCGCGGGAGTGTCCCTTCGCCAGATGCCGCAGTACGTTGGGGCTCAGCGACTCAACCGCAGAGACGATGAAGGCGCAACCCAGGTGTCCAAACTCAGCGATGACATCAGGCCGCTCCAGAATGTGCTCGACCTTGATCGTCGCATCGAACGTCACGTCCGGGAACTCATCGTGAAGGGCGCGGGTAATCGCCAGCGCATGCCCCGGCCCGTTCAGGAAGTCGGGGTCACCGAAGGTGATATGCCGCGCGCCAGCAGCCACCTGCGCGCGAATGTCGTCGAGCACGACCGTACGTGGAACCACGAAGAATCGTCCACCATAGACGGGAGTAATCGGGCAGTGGAGGCAGGTATGCAGGCAGCCACGCGTGGCTTCCACATAGCCAACCGGCAGCACAGCGTCGCCATTGACGAGGTGCGCATATTGACGCAGCGCGGGCAGGCTGGCGCGCTCTGGTGTCGCGAAGGGTAAGCGTCGCAGCACAGGCGCCGCCTCTACGGTTCGCGTGCGAGCGCCGGGGATAACGAGCGTCTCCCGATCCGCGCCAGCCGACAACGCCTCGGCCACCGCGAGTAACGTCTGCTCATATTCGCCGCCAACGACGACATCCGCCAACCGTTGCAGCAGGTAGTCAGCGTTGAGTGTGGCGTAGAGTCCATAGAAGACAATCGTGGCGTCTGGATGCATGGCGCGGGCGCGCTCGGCGACCTGCACACCCAACCGCAACGCGGTATGCATGGGTACTGAGATGGCGATCAGGTGGGCTGCCTGAAGGGCCGCGTCGCCGAGCGTCTCGACGGAGGTATCTACCGCGGCTGGCGCGAATCCAGCGTCGCGCAGAGTCGCCAGCGGCGACGCGAGACTCAGCGGCTGATGGCCAAGCTCATAGCAGGCCACCAACAGCACGCCGCCCTCAGCGTGTAATGGGGTTTGAACTGGCATGATTGATCCTGATGTTCGCCGAGCGCCAGCCTACTTCTTCTGTGGCGCGGCCGCCGGAGCGCCCTTGCCCTTCGCGCCACCTGCTGGCTCTGGCTCCCAGCCTTCGGGCTTTTCTTCAGTGTCACCGAAGAGGAACCGCTCCATCTCCTGCCGCAGAATTTGACGCGAATCAGGGTCGGCGAGATTGAGGCCATAGTGGTTGATTAGCAGGCGCGAGTGCTCCTGCCACATATCCCATGCC
>DASVZC010000031.1:0-15498 GCA_036391835.1 Ktedonobacterales bacterium
GCCAACCTCCTGCTGACGGCATTTGTCGGGAGCCTCGCCGCCGCCATCGGGCTCCTGCTGATGCTACGATACGCGCCCGATCTGTTTCTGCGCTTCGTGGCGACTCCTGCCGAGCAAAGCGCTGGCGTGACCAGCGGCTACCTCGTCAGCCAGGTTGATGTGCTTGCGCTGATCGAGCCTGCGGTCGCGTGTGTGCTGGTGGCTGTCGTCATGTCTGGCTGGACGGCATTGACCGCGCTGCGGAGCAATGTGCGCGCGATGGCGTTGGAGGCCGCCTCCGAAGGTCGCCAGCCGTTCTGGCAGCGCCTCAAACTCGACGTTCTTCTGGCGTTTCTGTGCGTGGGTGGCTATCTCGACCTCGCCTATTACCATGGTGAAGATGCGTTGCCCAGCGCTGTAAAAGGCGCGCCGAGTCCGCTCCTTGTCGCCGCGCCGCTGATGTTGCTGGTCGCCGCGACACTCCTGTTGCTGCGCATGTTTCCGTTGGTGGCGAAGCTCTGGGCGCGTCTCGCCTCGCGTGGACGCGGCGCTACCGGATTGCTCGCCAGTATGCGCCTCACACGCGGGCAGTCGCAGGCGGCGTTGCAGCCACTGCTCCTGATGCTGGCGATTGGCGTGCTTACACTGACAGTAACCTATCAGGTAAGCGCGCAGCAAGTCGCCGCCGCGCAATCCGCCTATCAGGCGGGGGCTGATCTCCGGCTTGTCGAGCGCACAACGGAGACACCGGAGGGGGACGCGCAGATTCGCGCGCGACTCGCGACTTTGCCCGGCTTGGCCTCCGCGACCTCAGCCTATCGAGGGGTGAGCCATTCCACCGCGTATTGGAATGTCGTGAGCGCCGCGCAGGACGCTGTCGATACGTTGGCAATCGACCCGCAGACGTTCGCTAACGTCACTGGCGCTACCTCGTGGCGGCCATCCTACGCGAAGATGCCGCTGGCGGATCTGATGGAGATGATGGCCTCCCACGAGCGGCAATCGGCGGCGAGTGACGCGCCCGTGGGAACGGAAGCTAACCCCATCTGGGCGATTGTGAGCCAGCGATTCGCCCAGTCCCACGACCGCAAACTCGGGCAGACTGTCAAGCTTCTCCTGCCTGATAACATCGCCCAGATGTCGTACTTCACCGTCGGCGCGATTGTGAGCGACTTCCCGACGATGCATGCGCCTGGCGCTTCGGGCGTCTTCATGGTTACGGATGAACACAGCCTCTTCACCGCGGTTGGCATGCAGAACGAAAAGCGCAATGTCTCGCCTGGCCCGAATGAGTATTGGTTGCGCGGCGGTGGCGCCCTTGCTTCGGCGGTTGAAGGGCGAATAGGTCCACTCGATGTGGATAAACTGTTTGCGCGGCAGCAGATGGAGGCCGACCTGCTTACGGCGCCTTCGCTGGTCGGCGTGCAAACACTGATGCTGCTCGGCGCGGCGGCGATATGCCTGCTGACCGTGCTTGCGGTCGCCATGCAAACCGCACTCGACGGTCAGCAGCGCGGGCCAGAGTTGCAGGCGATGCGAGCGCTTGGCGTCTCGAAGGGTCAACTCGATGCGAGCCTGATCAGTGAACGCCTCTTTATCGCGCTCTTTGGCGTCGGCGGCGGCGCGCTGACGGGCTGGACGCTGTCCACCACGACATTGCCGTATCTGCCGATGCCTGGCGCGGCGGTTGGGGCGCTGCCAGGGCTGAGTGTCGCACTCCTTGTGCCTCTCGTGGCGGCGGTTGGCGTGCTGGTCGGCGTGCTCGTGCTGTATGGCGTTGTCATGAGCCTGCGCGAGACGCGGCGCCCCATCAACCGCCGTCTGCTCGACGCGGAGATGTAGAGGTAGCGCTATTTGCGCGTCGGTTCGTATCGCAGGGCGACGACGCCACTGGGAAGTGTCCTGGCTTCGAGCAATTTCAGCGGGAATGAGCGGCTGGTGTTGGCGAACAGTGGAATGCCGTTTCCCAGCACGGTCGGATTGATGTTGAGGCGATACTCGTCGATCAGGTCAAGTTCGATGAAGGTCTGCGCCAACTTCGTGCTGCCGAGGAACCAGATATCTCTGCCCGGCTGCTGCTTGATCTTGTTGATCTCTTCGGCGATGTGGTCTTTGATCAGCACCGTGTTTTGCGCGTCGCCCCATGCGACGTGATCTAGCGTGGTTGAGACGACGATTTTAGTCGAGGCTTCAAGCCAGCGGGCGTGTTCCAGTTCGGCGGGCGTGCTCTCAGGATTCCCTGGCACAGTCAGCCAGTAGCCGGCCATCAATTCGTATGTTCGGCGGCCCCAGATCACGGCGTCGGTGATGGCGTGCATTGAGTGGGCATACTGTTCCAGATCGTTGTCATAGGAGATCCAGTCGAGTTCATCGTTGGGGCCTGCCGTACATCCATCCAGTGACAAGTGAATCATCGCGATGATTTTTCTCATCCTATCCTCCGTGGGCTAGCAGTGAATCATCAACTGTCTGCTTCGAATCCGCCGTCACTATAGCCCACAGAGCGGATAGAAACTTCTCGCATCTTGCGCAATTCGCGCAGCGTGGCGCCTCACTTCTGCGTCCCGGCGGCTGTATTGTTCGAGACGTTCTGCCAGCCGTTTTCGGCGAAGATAGCCAGCGTTTGCTGGTCGCCAGGAACGTAAGTGACGATGCTGTAGTCTGAGGCGCCGCTGAAGATGGTGATCGTCGTGCGCAGGGCCAGCGCGCCTAGCCGCGAATGTCGCATGTGGAAGACGAAGCTGGGAGCCGTCACCGTCGGCGCGTCGGAGCTATTGGCGATGCGCGTGAAATCTGGCATGGCGCGCAAAGATCGCCACAGAGTCCGATACTCTGGCAGGTAGGTCAGACTGCGGGTGTTGTGCTTGAAGTCCGCCAGCATGCGCCGCGCCAGCGCCTCCCATGGGCGGAAGCGTGAGCGATACGCGGGGTCGAACACGACGGCGAGCAGATTCTGGCTATGGCTGGCGAGCGCCTCCTCGTTGAGTTCGAAGAGGTCGGCGGCGGGACGATTCCACGCGGCGATCTGCCAGAGTCGGTCGAGGCTGTGCGCTGGAAACGCCGTGTTGTGCACCAGCAAGGCGGCGAGTTCGCGCTGATCGAAGAGGTCGAACTGGTCGGGCTCATCTTCCATCTGCTCGCCCGTCAGCTGCGTGAACGCCCGCGCGAGTTTCCGCCGCTCGACGCCATGAGTCTCCAGCGCCCGCGCCAGCGCCCGCGCCACCTTGGCCGACGGGGCTTTCCGCTGCCCTGTCTCGATATGGTACACGTAGGTGCGCGAAAGGCGAGCCGCTCGCGCCAGTTGGCCCTGTGAGAGGCCATGCACCTGCCGATAATACGCGACCAGTTGCCCGAATTCTTCTGGTTCGGCTGTGGTAGTTGGCTTGCTTACCTTTCCGGTCGTGGTCATCGCGCCAGCTCCTTTGCTCATCAGCGCCGCCAAACGTGGCGACTATTGCCCGAGCAGTTGAAAAGCACCTGAAATTAGTCCGTGTCTAACGCATTGAGTAGTTCCCACAGCGAGTGAATCACTCGCCATGGGTTTGGCTCGTCGGATAGCATCGCCGGCGTCGGCTCGTCACGTGCCAGCAACGCGCTCCGCATGCCCGCCGCGTTGGCTCCCGCGATGTCGATCGCCAGTGAGTCGCCGACGAACAAGCACTCATTCGCGGGACAGCCTGCCGCCGCAACCGCTGGCGCGAATGCCTGTGGGTCTGGCTTGCGGTGGCCCATCGCGTCTGAAATCCAGTAACTATCTACCTCGTGTAGCAGTCCGAGCGCTTCGATCTTGGAGCGCTGGCTATCGGCGTGGTCATCCGCCGCGCCATTGGTGATGATGCCTGAGTAGACGCCAGCGCTTCGCAGCGCGCCGAGCGCGTCGGCGTCAGGAAAGAGCCGCAGCAGCCCAAGCTGGGTTGCGCCAAGCGCTTCGTCCATCCGCTCCGCCAGCGCAGGGTCGGATACGCCCGCGTACTCTAAAGTGCGCTGAAATCGCATGTCGCGCACCTGCGCCATCGTCAGCGCGCCAGCTGTCAGTTGTGGAAGCAGGTCAGCGTGCGCGCGATCCCAGGCGTCGTCCAGCGCTTGTTCCGTCAGCGATGCGGCTTCCATCGCCAGTTCGAAGGCATAGCGACGCCCCAGCGCAAACGCCGTCGCGGAGTCGCAGAGGGTATCATCCAGGTCAAAGAACACGGCGTGAATCACGGAATACTCCACCGAATCAGCACTGAGAGGCGTTCACGGATGATGTTAGCCAGGTATCAGTATATACCCTAAAAGACGTTAGCTGGCAACTGCGCAGCCCATCTGTCTGAGCGATATACTGCCACTATCCAAGAGCCCTGTTTCATGCTCAGTTTCACTCGAAGAGGAGTGTGTCGATGGATGAAGGCTTTTCTCCACCAAGCGCGACTGGAACAGCCGCTGACACCGTAGGAGCCGAAACCGTCAGCCGCCCCTGGACGCAGCATTACTCGGCCACGGTTCCCGCGACCATTGAGATTCCAGAGCAATCACTCGCATGGCTGCTGGATGAGGCGACCCGCACGTCCAGCGCGTTTACCGCCATCGAATACTACGGGACACGCATCAGCTACGCGCAGTTCTCATCGCTGGCTGACCGTTTCGCGCGGGCGCTGGTGAAGCTTGGCGTGAAGCATGGGGATCGGGTGGCGATCAGCTTGCCCAACATCCCGCAATTTCCGATCGCCTTCTTTGGCGCGCTCAAGGCGGGCGCGATCGTCGTGCCGACGAATCCGCTGTACACCGCGCCTGAGTTGGAGCATCAACTCAAAGACTCCGGCGCCAAGGTCATCGTGATGCTCGATCAGCTGTATGGCACGCTGGCAGGGGTCCGCACGCAAACACCTGTCGAGCACGTCATACTGGCGGATGTCGCGGAGTACTTCCCATCTGCGCTGGCCATCGCCTACCATCTCAGTGAATCGGCGAAGTCGCGCGGCAAACCACATCCCGAACAGCACGCTCTCCGCACAGACAAGACCGTCCATCGGTTCAAGGATGTACTCGGCCACGCCAGCGACAGCAAGGGTTTCGAGGTCTACCCCCTGCCTGCGCCCGCGAAACCAGACGACCTGGCGCTGCTCCAATACACTGGCGGCACTACGGGCGTCGCTAAAGGCGCCATGCTGACGCACCGCAACTTGATGGCAAATGCGGCGCAATGTCTCATCTGGAACGAGTCGAAGGCAGGCGAGAAGCACATCACCCTCTGTGTCGCGCCATTCTTCCACGTCTATGGGCTGACCGTGGCGATGAATCTCTCGCTGATGGCAGCCTCGACAATGGTGCTGCTCCCGCGCTTCACCGTGAAGGACACGCTCAAAGCGATTGAGAAGTATCGTCCTGACCTGTTCCCTGGCATTCCAACGATCTATCTCGCGCTTGCGCGTGAGGTCGAGAAGCATCACTACAATTTGAGCTCGATCAAAGTCTGCATCAGCGGCTCGGCTCCGTTGCCAGCGGAAGTGCAGCGCCGGTTCGAAGCGGTTTCTGGCGCGAAGGTGGTGGAGGGCTACGGCCTGACGGAAGCCTCGCCCGTGACGCACTGCAATCCGGTGTACGGTGAGCGCCACAGCGGCACGATTGGCCTACCCATGCCGAGTACAGATTCCGCCATCATCGACGGTACCTCCTGGGACTTCTTGCCGCAGGGCGAGCAAGGCGAAATCGCTGTACGCGGGCCGCAGGTGATGCTTGGCTACTGGAATCGGCCAGAGGAGACGGCGAAGGTGCTGCGCGATGGCTGGCTTCGCACCGGCGACATCGGCAGGATGGATCCAGATGGCTACTTCACTATCGTCGATCGCGCCAAGGACATGATCATCGCCAGCGGCTACAACGTCTTCCCGCGCGAAGTCGAGGAGGCGCTCTACGCCAATCCGAAGGTGCAAGAGGCGGCGGTCGTTGGCATGCCTGACGAGTATCGCGGCGAAACCGTACGCGCCTTCGTCGTGGTCAAGCCCGGCGAAAAGCTGACTGAAGCTGACCTCGACCAATGGTGTCGAGAGCGGCTGGCTGTCTACAAGATTCCAAAGTCGTATGAGTTCCGTGATTCACTGCCCAAGACGCTGATTGGGAAGGTGTTGCGCCGCACACTACGCGACGAAGCCCTGGCAAAGCAGCGCGCGGCGAATCCGGAGAAACCCGCGTAGCATTCCTAGCAGTCGATGATTGGCGACTGGACAGGCGCGAGCGCGACCCTTGGGTGGCGACGTGTCGCGTCCATCGCCATTGATATGCGTTCCACATGAAACGTTGCGAACCCAGTCCGCAAAGGAGACTCAGCGTATGGCGACCGAGGCAAAGATCGAATCCGGCGCGAGCTTTCTGACCACCCCGGTCACAAGCGCCGAGTTCCTCACCCTGGAGAAGCTCACCGACGAGCAGCGCGAGATTCGCGACTCGGCGGCGACCTTCATCCAGCGCGAAGTGCTACCTAAGTCCGAAGAGATTGACGCGCAAGCGCCGGGCCTGATGCCGAAGCTGCTCAAAGAAGCTGGCGATCAGGGCCTGCTAATGATCGACGTGCCAGAGGAATATGGCGGCGCCGACATGGGCATGATCGTGAGCGCGCTCGTGGCTCAGGAGATGCGCCAGGCGGCCTTCGCGGTGGCGCAGGGCGCACACACCACCATCGGCACGCTGCCTATCGTGTTCTATGGCACGGATGAGCAGAAGCGGAAGTATCTGCCGCGTCTGGCGACCGGAGAACTGATTGGCGCTTATGCGCTGACCGAGCCGGGCGTCGGCTCCGACGCGATGAGCATCCGCACGCGCGCCACGCTCTCACCCGATGGCAAGCATTACATCCTGAACGGCGCGAAGCAGTGGATTTCGAATGCGGGCTTCGCCGATGTGATGGTCGTCTTCGCCAAGGTGGATGACACGAAGCACACCGGCTTCATTGTTGAGTCGGCCTGGAAAGGTGTCTCGACGGGCGCCGAGGAGAAGAAGGTCGGCATCAAGGGCTCATCTACCCGCACCGTCTACCTCGACAATGTCGAAGTTCCGGTGGAGAACGTGCTGGGTGAGATTGGTAAGGGCTACAAGATCGCCTTCAACATTCTCAACATCGGTCGCCTGAAGTTGGGCGCTGGCACAGCGGGTGGCGCACGCGCCGCATTGAACATGGCGGCGGAATACGCCAACGAGCGCAAGGCGTTCGGACGCCCACTGTCTGCCTTCGGCATGATCAAGAAGAAGCTGGCCTACATGGCCGCCGATGTCTATGCCGCTGAGGCTATCGCCTTCCGCACGGTGGGTCTGGTCGAAAAGGCGCGTTTGGCGGCTGGCGAAGATCGCATGGCGCAACTCGCCGCCATCGAGGAGTACGCCATCGAGTGCAGCATCGCCAAGGTATTCTGCTCGGAGGCGCTTGGCCGCAACGTGGACGAGGGCGTGCAGGTCTTCGGCGGCTACGGCTTCATGGACGAGTACCCGATCTCGCACGCCTGGCGCGACGCTCGCATCAACCGCATCTTCGAGGGCACGAACGAGGTCAATCGCCTCGTCACCGCTGGCACGCTCTTTACCCGCGCGATGGAGAACAAGCTCGACCTCTTCTCGATCTACCCGGAGATCGATGAGCAGGTGACGAGCGGCGCCGCGCCGGACTTCGCTGGCTCAGAGACGCCCTCCCAGTTGCGCGATGTGGTCAACCTGGCCGAGCGTGTCAAGCGCGCCGCGATCTACACCGCAATGAAGGGCGCAATGAAGTTCATGGCGACGATGCGCGACGAGCAGGAGTTCCTGGAATATAGCTCGAACCAACTCATCGCCGCATTCGCCATCGATAGCGCTGTGGCTCGTGCGCTGGCCGCCGCTCGTGCGGGCGACGCGAACGCACACACTCATGCGGTACTGGCGCAGGTAGCGGCGATCAATCTCCTGCGCGATGCTCGCGCAGCGATGGAAGGCGCGCTGACGATGGCGCTGGAGGGCGACGAGCGCAAGGCTGAACTGGCCAAGGTGCGCGCCTACCTCGGCGACCCAGAGGCTGACATTGTGCCGCTGCAGCGCGAGCTTGCGGGCATTGTCAGCGAGCACGGTGGTTATCCGCTGAAGTAGAGGAGGCGCCCTTACCCCAGACCGCTAGCTCGCGGAGTTCCTCTCACCCTGTGGGAGAGGGGGTTAAGGGGTAAGGTCGAGTCCCAAGAGAAACGAGGTCAGCGGCATGCTGGACGCCGCATCGGTGAACCAGTTGTTGAATGAGACGGTTCCGTTCAATCGAGCGCTGGGTGTGCAGGTGGAGTCCGTCGCGCCTGAACGCGTGACGGTGATCTTGCCCGAGGCGCACGAGCGGCTCAACCACGTCGGCACGACGCACGCCGTCGCACAGTTTGGGCTGGGCGAAGTGACGTCGGGCACGATGACGTTGATCGCCTTCACTGACCTGCAACGGCAAGGCTATGCGCCCGTCGTCACCGATGCGTCGGTCAAGTATTACAAGCCTGCCAGAGGACTCCTGCGCGGCGAGGCGACGTTTAGCGCCGACGAGCAAGAGCGGATTCGCAGCGAGATTCTCAGTGGTGGGCGGCCACGCTTCGCGATTGACGTGCGCCTGACCGACGCACAGGGCACACTCACGACTGAGTTGCGCTTCGAGTGGACGTTGCTGGCGCCACGCGGCGCAAAGGCCTAGCGCGCGATGTCCGAGTCATGGCCCACGCGGCTCACTCGCTGGATGTTCAACTGGGCGCCTGTCATACGCGGCACAGGGGCCTGGATAACCTATATCGCGGCGGACTGGCGCGAAGTGCGCGTCAAACTGCCGCTTACTCTGTGCACACGGAACTATGTTGGCACGACCTACGGCGGCAGCATGTATGCCGCAGTAGACCCGTGGTACATGGTCATGCTCATCAAAATCCTGGGGAAGGGCTACATCGTCTGGGACAAGGCGGCGAGCATTCGCTTCCGCAAACCGGGGCGCTCGACCCTCTACGCTCGGTTCACGCTCGATGACGCCGAGATTCAGCGCATTCGAGACGAATTGCAGACAGCCCGTTCCATCGAGCGAACCTATCATGTCGAACTGATCGACGCGAGCGGCGTCGTTCACGCTGAAATCGAAAAAGTGATCCATCTCCGTCGCGCGACGCAACCCACCGCTGAAGCGACGAAACAGACGGGCGCCACGGCTGAAACCGTTCACCCGCAATCGTGAGGAGCATAGAACTGATGCCAGAAGCAGTGATTGTCAGCACCGCGCGCACGCCGATTGGACGCGCGAGCAAAGGATCTCTCAAGAGTGTGCGCGCTGACGACCTCGGCGCCGTCGCATTGCGTGGCGCGCTCTCGCGTATTCCGGTGTTCGACTACAAAGAGATCGAAGATGTCATCATTGGCTGCGCTACCCCAGAAGGCGAGCAGGGGCTGAATGTCGCGCGCCTCATCACCGGGCTGGCGGGCTTGCCGGTCACCTCGGGCGCTGTCACGGTCAATCGCTTCTGCGCGAGCAGCCTGCAAGCGGTGAACATGGCCGCGCAGTCGATTCTGCTGGGCCAGGCCGAGATCGTGCTGGCGGGCGGCGTGGAAGCCATGTCGCGCGTGCCGATGGGCGGCTTCAATCCCAGCTTCAATCCCAAGCTCATCAACAATCCCAATGGCGTCGAGGCCTGTGGCATGGAAGGCGCGATGAGCAAGGCGTTTGGCGAGGCGTACATTCCGATGGGCCACACCGCCGAGAACTTGGCGAAGAAGTATGGCATCAGTCGCGAGGAGCAGGACCGCTTCGCGCTGCGCAGCCACCAACTCGCCATCGCCGCCCAAGACAAGGGTGTGCACGCGCGTGAAATCGTCGCCGTGCAGACCGCTGAGGGCGAGGTGACGGTGGATGACGGCCCACGCCGCGACACGACGCTGGAGAAGCTCGCCAGCCTGGAGCCCGCATTCATCGCGGGTGGCAGCGTGACGGCCGGCAATAGCAGTCCGCTGAACGACGGCGCTTCCGCCGCCATCCTGATGTCCGCGGAGAAGGCCAAGGAGCTTGGTATCAAGCCGCGCGCTCGCGTGCTCTCGATGGCCGTCGCGGGCGTCGAACCAGAATTCATGGGCATCGGTCCGGTTCCTGCTGTGCATAAGGCGCTCAAGCGCGCTGGCCTGCAACTCAGCGACATCGAGGTGATCGAGCTGAATGAGGCGTTTGCCGCGCAGTCGCTGGCCGTGCTGAAGGAGCTTGGCGTTGACGAGGCGATGGTGAATCCGCATGGCGGCGCCATCGCGCTCGGCCATCCGCTCGGCGCGACGGGCGCCCGCCTCATTGGCGCGCTCATCAACGATCTGGAGACGCTCGATAAGCGGCTGGGCATCGCCACGCTGTGTGTTGGCGGTGGCCAGGGCGTCGCGACGATCATCGAGCGGCTGTAGTCGCCTGCGAGAGGCCGCGCCAGGCAGGCAAGTCCAGGCGCGGCCCCATCGGCAGCCAGACGTCAGTTTAGAGAATTCAGCAGGTAGAGAACCATGAGCTATACCATCCAGCGTGCGGCGGTTGTCGGCGCGGGCATCATGGGCGCGGGCATCGCGGCGCTGTTGGCCAGCGCGGGCATCCCCGTGTTGCTGCTCGACATCGTCCCGCCAGACGCGCCCGACAGCAAAGACCCGAAAGTGCGGAACCGCTTCGCCCTCTCGGGCATCGAGAAGGCATTGAAAGCCAGGCCCGCATCCGCATTCTTCACTCCGAAAGCAGCCAAACTCGTCACCCCTGGCAACACCGAGGATGACCTCGACAAGTTGGCCGGCGTGGACTGGGTTGTGGAGGCGATTGTCGAGCAGATCGACGCCAAGCGCGACCTGTTCGCACGCATCGAAAAGGTGCGCAAGCCGGGCACGATCATCAGTTCGAACACCTCCGGTCTGCCCGCAGAGATGCTGCTTGAGGGGCGCGGTGATGACTTCCGCCGCCATTTCCTCATCACGCACTTCTTCAATCCAGTGCGCTTCATGAAGCTGCTGGAGTTGGTCGCTGGCCCAAACACTGACCCCGAACTGATGCAGTTCATGGGCGAGTTCTGCTCGGCCAAGCTCGGTAAGGGCGTCGTCTACTGCAAAGATCGCCCCAGTTTCATCGGCAACCGCATCGGCAACTATGGCTTCGCGACGGTCATCCATCGCATGCTGGCTGAGGGCTACAAGATCGAGGAAGTGGACGCCATCTTCGGCAAGCCGTTGGGTCGCCCGCGTTCCGCTGTCTTCCGCACGGGTGATCTCGCTGGCGTGGATACGCTGTTGCACGTCGCCGACAGCCTGTATGAGAATCTGCCGGATGATCCGCAGCGTGACCTGTTCAAGCTGCCCGACTTCGTGCGCGAGATGGTGGCGCGGAAGTGGCTGGGCGATAAGACCGGCCAGGGCTTCTACAAGAAGTCGAAGGGCGCTGACGGCAAGTCCGAAATCCTGGTGATCGACCCGGCTACGATGGACTATCGCCAGCAGGACTCCGTTCACTTCTCGTCGCTCGATAGCGCGAAGGGCGCAGGCGACTCCGCTGAGCGCACGCGCGCCGTGCTGAACGGCCATGACCGCGCCGCCAAACTGGCGTGGGACGTGACTGCTGACACGCTGCTCTATACCGCGACGGTCGCGCAGGAAATCGCTGACGATGTGGTGAACATCGACAATGCGATGCGCTGGGGCTTCAATTGGGATGCAGGCCCATTCCAGTCGTGGGATAGCCTGGGTGTGGCGACGCTCATCAAGCGGATGGAGGCCGAGGGCCGCACGATTCCGCCGCTGGTGCGCGAGGTCGCTGAGAATGGCGTCGGCTCGTTCTACCACGACGGCAAGTTCTGGAATTGGAACACCCATAGCTATCAGCCGTTGCCCGCCAGCGCGACACGTCCGACCTTTGCGCGGGTGAAGGCGGCGGGCGCGCGTATCGTCAAGGAGAATCGCGGCGCTTCGCTCGTAGATCTCGGCGATGATGTGCTGGGCATCGAGTTCCACACCAAGATGAATGCGCTCGACGACGATATCGCCGCGATGCTCAAAGCGGGCGTGGAAGAGGCAAAGGCCAACTGGCGCGCCATTGTCGTCGCCAACGACGCTGCCGATTTCAGCGTTGGCGCGAATTTGGCGCAGGTGCTGATGGCGGCGCGCATGCGGCAGTTCCAACTGATCGAGCGCGCTGTCAACAACCTCCAGCAGGCCAACCAGGCGCTGAAATATAGCGACGTTCCTGTGGTCGTGGCTCCAGTCGGGCGCGTGCTCGGCGGCGGCTGCGAGATCGTGATGCACGGCCAGCATGTGCGGGCGGCTGCTGAGACCTATCTCGGCCTGGTCGAGGTGGGCGTCGGTCTGGTTCCGGCGGGCGGTGGCCTGAAGGAAATGCTGGCGCGCTGGCAAGTGTTGGCGCAGAAGGTGACGCACGAGGGCGGACCATTCGCGCCCGCGCGCCACGCCTTCGAGATCATCGCGGTGGCGACCGTCGCGACGAGCGCCGACGAGGCCCGCACCTATGGCTTTCTCAAGAAGACAGACGCGGTGACCCTCGACCGCGAACGCCTGCTGGAGGATGCCAAGGCCGATGCGCTGAAACTCGCGGCGGCGAAGGCTAGTGGCGAGTGGAAGCCGCCGACGCCAGCGATGATTCGTCCGGCGGGCATCGGCGCGCGGTTGGCGCTGGAGCAGCAGGTGGATAATCTGCGCCTCCAGGGCAAGGTGACTCCGCACGACGTTGTTGTCGCGGGCAAGCTGGCCTGGGCGCTGACGGGCGGCGACCATTCGACGCTCGAAACGCTCACCGAGCAGGACATCCTCGATCTGGAGCGAGAGGCATTCCTGAGTCTCGCGGGTACCGCTGGTTCGCAGGCGCGCATGGATCACATGCTCAAGACTGGCAAGCCACTGCGCAACTAGCCCTTGCCAGCGTTTCTGGCAGTATGAAGGCGTCTCCATCGGTCGCACGACTGGTGGAGGCGCCTTCATGTGTGGACTCGGTCTTACATGCTGTGGAGTTGTCGTAACGTTTACCGGACGCGCATGCGTTACAGTTGGACGTAGCCACAGGTGCACGTTGCGTGGCGGACGCGCATTGCGGATAAGCTGGTAGATAGCACAGCGTCTGGGGAAGCAGGAGATCGCCCATGGAGCGGCGTATAGCTACGAGCTCGCGAGTCGCAACAACGAGCGTGGCGCTAGAGCCGAGTGACATTCAACTGCATGGCGCCCGGCTGACGCTGGCGCGCCTCGTCTGTGCGGTATTCGTGGTCTTCGCGCTAAGCGTCTTTGTGGCGGATGAACTTTCAGCGGCCTCTGTGCTGTCTCATGCGTGCCCAACGAACTGCCTCCAGTTGGGACAACTGACGCCTGACCAGGCTCATACGCTTGCCCAGTGGGGCGTCTCGCTTCGCGTTTATACTTTCTATGCCCTGACGCTGAGTCTGCTGACCTCGCTGATCTGGTTTGGCGTCGCTGCGCTCATCTACTGGCGCCGTTCCAATACACTCTATCTTCTCTTGCTGGCTACTCAACTCGTCGCGCAGGGCGCGCTGAATACTCCTCTCGGTCCAGCGGAGACATCGGGCTCTCAAACGCCATGGGAGATCGCAACCACGGTTCTGTCTACGGTGAACTTTGTGCTTCTGTGCCTGTTTCTAGCGATCTTTCCTAATGGACGGTTTGCGCCGCGCTGGCTAGGTTGGTTCGTTATCCCCATGTGCGCCGCGCTGATCCTGGCGCCTATTGTGTCCTCGCGCCCAGATGCCCAATTGAATGTGCTGGCGATTTGCCTGTTGGGGCTGATCGTGGCGCAGGTGTATCGCTATTGGGCCGTGTCAACAACTATTCAGCGGCAGCAGACGAAATGGGTCATCCTTGGAATAGGTACATCAATACTTGTCCAGGTGATTGTTACCCTCATTGCTGCCTTTGATCCCGCCGCCACCACATCCAGTTCGTTATTTCCGGTCATTTCAAACAGCCTCACCACGGTCGCATTGACACTTGGGCCGCTCGCGTTTATGGTCGCCATCTTCCGCTATCGGCTGTATGACCTCGGACTGCTGATCAATCGCACGCTGGTCTATACAGCGCTGACTGCACTGCTCGCCGCCATGTATGCCGTCAGCGTCATTACGATTCAGGACGTTGTGCGCGGTATGACAGGACACCAGAACGGCGCCTTCGCGGTTGTCGTCTCGACCCTCGCGGTCGCCGCTGCTTTCCAACCCTTACGGCGGCGTATCCAGAACTTCATCGATCGGCGTTTCTACCGCAGGAAGTACGATGCGGCTAAGACGCTGGCCGCCTTCAGCGCGACGGTGCGGAACGAAGTGGACCTCGAAAATCTGTGCCGGGAGTTGATGACCGCGGTTGATGAAGCGTTACAGCCTGAGCATGCCTTGCTGTGGCTGCGATCGGCGCGCACCGCTACACCTTCACCCTTGCCATCGAAGCAGACAGAAACCGCTTAGCTGCTCCGTATGTGATGAGGATTTCCTACACTTCGCGACTTGTGGAGGCGCCTTCGCGCGCCGTCTGCGGTGGCGTCTGCCTGCCCATTTGGGGAGTGTCGGCGCAGGGTGGGTGAGTGCTATAACACCTTCGTCTACGAGTAGGCGATGGCCGCCAGCACAGAAGGAGCGCCCCCATGTGGCGACAGCAGTTCGAGAGCCACTATCACCCATCGCCCGCGCAGGAGCGCAAAGAAACGGGCCGCGTGGAGGCGTTGAGTGATGGCGTCTTCGCTATCGCCATGACGCTGCTGGTGCTCAGCATCCCGATTCCCAGCCGTGACGTGTTCGTCCATCTGAAACCACCAACCACACTGTTCGATTTTGCGGTCATACGTAACTCAACCTGGCTCTCTTATATCGCGTATGTCGTCAGCTTTTTGACCATCCTTGTGATGTGGGTCAACCACCATTCGATGTTCCAGTTCCTCGGGCGCATCGACCGCTTCTTCGTCATGGCCAATGGACTGCTGCTGATGATGGTCGTCTTCGTCAATTACCCGACGGTGCTCGTAGCGGATTTCATCGGCACATCCGGCGGTACGTTCGCGGCGGCGGCCCTCAGCGGAACCTTTGTCATCATCTCCATCCTGTATCAGGCGCTCTGGCGGCGCATCATCACTGGCGGGCGCTTACTCGCGTCTGATGTTGATCCGGGGGAGGTCGCGCAGATCACCCGGCAATATAACTTCGGCGCTCCGGTGTACCTCGTTGCGTTCGCGCTGGCATTCTTTAGCCCGGCTGTGAGTGTCGCGGTGACCGCAGGGTTGGCCATCTTCTTCATGTTCACTGGGCGCATCACGCGCAGAGTTGTACCTCGGCGTCTGGAGGAGGAACATCAGCACGCCGAGTCTCACCACCAACCGTCAGCCTAAACGACAACACAGGCGACCCAGCTACCAAGCTACGCCGCCTGCGCCTGTGTGCTTCGCTCGTGTCTCGGTAGTGTTATTACTTCAACACGGTTGAGCAGTAGGTTGTGTTGGGACCAGATGGGCTGGGGCACTGCTTAGTCTGTGTGAATTGCAGCGCCTGGTTGCAGTCGTTG
>DASVZC010000032.1:0-63690 GCA_036391835.1 Ktedonobacterales bacterium
CGAACGGGCGCCTGCGGCCAGAGGGACGCGAGCGGCAAACACTGGGCGGCATGAGGGGGTAAGCCGCGCGAAGAGCAATCCATCGACGCTCGATGGCCCGATTGGCGCCGTGCTCACGCTATTGCTGCTCACGGCGCTGGGGTTGATCGCCTTCGTCGCGCTCACGCTCGCCGGGGTGCTCTTCCACTAGGCGAACAGCTATGCCTGCTCATGGAGGCCGTGGAGTTCGCGTTTGAGTTCGCGCTCCATCAGACTCGACACGGCCTCGCTGACGGGCTTGCCCTCGAAGAGCACCCGCGCGATTTGTTCCGTGATAGGTAACTCAACGCCCATGCTGGCTGCGAGTTCCAGCGCGGCGCGTGTCGTGGTGACACCCTCTGTGACTGTCTTTCGCTCGGCCAGCGCCTGTTCGAGCGTCTTGCCATGCGCCAGTTCCAGCCCCAGCGTGCGGTTACGCGAGAGTGGACTGGCGCAGGTGGCAATCAGATCACCCAGGCCCGCGAGCCCGGCCAGCGTGAGCGGATTCGCTCCCGCTGGTAGCGCCAGTCGCGACATCTCCGCCAGCCCACGTGTGATGAAGGTCGCCTTGGCGTTGTCGCCGTAGCCCAGGCCATCATTGACGCCCACGCCCAGCGCGATGATATTCTTCAGCGCGCCACCGAGTTCCACACCAGCGACATCATTACTGGTGTAGACCCTGAACATGGGAGAGGAAACCGCGTCCTGCACGCGCACGGCGGCGTCATGGTTGGCAGATGCGACGACCGATGCGGCTGGCAGCCCCTGCGCGACCTCGCGGGCGAGATTAGGCCCACTCAGCGCACAGACATGCGTTGAGGCTGGAAGTTCCTGCTCCAGCACTTGCGTCATGCGGAGATGCGTGCCGAGTTCCAGTCCCTTGCTGCAACTGACGACAATAGCGTCCTCCGGCAGCAGGGGAGCCAGCAGACGGGCATGCTCGCGCATCCGCTGCGACGGCGTGACCAACAGGATCACTGGCTGCCCGCGCACAGCCTCCGCAAGATCACCCGTCACACGCAGGTTCGGCGGCAGTTGAAAGCCAGGCAGGAATGTCCGATTCTCGCGCTCTCGTTCGATCTCCGCCGCGCGCTCGGGTCGGTGATCCCACAGCACAATCTCGCCGCTGGCGGCGCCAGATGGCTTCGCTTGCGCCATCATCCGCGCCAGTGTCGTACCCCATGCGCCTGTGCCGATCACTCCCGTCATCGTATCGAACCTCTTCTGCTGCCTGCCGCTGTGGTCACGGCGCCGGCTCCCCTATTCTAACAGGGAAGGCGTCGAGAGCACAGTACACGTCATACAAACGGGGGGTGTAAAGCGACGGCAGCGGCTGGCAAATTTATTCGCTGGCTGTCTGCTCCGGCTGCCGCTCTGGCTGTCGCTCCGTCTCGCGCTCCCACTTCAGCTGAGGCAACACGCGACGGCCCACTGCCTCGATGAACGCCTGCTGGTTGCGGCCAACGTTGTGCAGGTAGATTTCCGTGAAGCCGAGGTCGATGTAATGCTGCACGTGCGCGGCCAACGCGTCGAGGTCGGGTGAGATGAAGACGCGGCCAGTATAGTGCTCGGGGCGTACCATCTTCGCCATCGCCTCGAAATCTTCAGGATTGCGGATGTCGCCCTTGGGGAAGTTCATGCCGCCGTTAGGCCACTCACGCACCGCCTGATCGGTCGCCTTCTCCACGCTGTTCGCCCAGGAAACATGCAACTGCATCAGGCGTGGCATCTTCGCCGGGTCTTTGCCAGCCTCACGCGCGCCTTTCTCGAAGCGACCCATCAGGTTCTTGATCTTCTCGTCCGCCGCCCCCACAGTGATGATGCCGTCGGCGGTGCGTCCCGTGCGCTCACTCATGATCGGGCCAGAGGTGGCGATGTAGATCGGCGGCGGGCTGTCGGGCAGCGTGTAGAGCTTGGCGCTCTCCAGCGTGACATGCTCGCCAGCGAATTTCACAACCTTGCCGCTGAAGAGTTGGCGAATGACCTCGACCGACTCACCGAGCAGCGCGAGCCGTGTGGGCGCTTCGGGCCAACGCTTGCCGACGATATGCTCGTTGAGCGCCTCGCCCGAGCCGATGCCCAGATAGAAGCGACCCGGATACATCGCCGCGAGTGTGGCCGATGCCTGCGCCAGAATCGCGGGATGATAGCGGAAGCCGGGCGCAGTGACACCCGGGCCAAACCGCACATGTTTCGTCGCGCCGCCGAGCGCGCCCATCCATGCCCAGACGAATGCCGACTGCCCCTGCGACGGTGTCCACGGATGAAAATGGTCAGACGCCATGATCGCGCCGAAACCAGCGTCTTCCGCCTGACGCGAGAATGTCAGCAGTTCCGTCGGGTGAAACTGCTCGAACATCGCGGCATATCCAACGGTTCCCATCTGTACTCTCCTCAGTGTGCTAGCAATGGCTGGCGAACGGCGTCTGCCGTGTGTCCTTCCACGCCGCTATTTCTTGGTCAGGCGAGCGAGCGCCGATTTTAGTTCAGCCACCTGTGGTAGCCCCGGCGCCATCTGTTCGAGTATCCCGATTTCCCGGCGCGCGTCGCTCCCCTGTTCGAGTGCGATGTAGCACGAGGCAATCGCCAGGTGATATTGCACGGACATCGGGTTGAGATGATTGGCCGTCTCCAGCAATGGCAGCGCCCGCTGATAGTCACGCCGCGCCATGAACAGTGTCCCTAGCGTGTAGTGCGCCACATCGTCATGCGGTTCGCGGCGAATGGCTTCCTCGAAGGCGATAACAGCATCTTCATGCTGGTGGAGCGCCTCATAGATCGCGCCCATGCGAGTGAAGAGACGCGGCGTGTTGGCGTCGAGTTTGGCGCCGTCGCGCAGCGCCTGCAACGCCTCGCGCATGACCTCGGAACGCTGAGGTTCCTCGATTGGCGCGGGCGCGTCGAGATTATCATCGGTCGCGATGCCCATCAGCGTCTCGGCGAGATCGATGTAGAGCGTGGGAATCGTGTTGTCCAACGCGATCGCCTCGCGCAGCCGTTGCGCCGCCTGATTGTAGTGCCCCTGGCGTGTGAGCAGTTCGCCCAGCCCCTGCAAATGGCGCGGAGTAGGCGCATCCTCGCAGACAGCCATCAGCGTGGCGGTGGCGCGACCCATCCATGCGGCAGTAGACTGCTGTTGCCCGACCTGATTGAACTGCTCAGCGACGAGATACTGCTCGACGCCCAACTCAAAACGCACTTCGATGTCGTCGCCGAAGCGCCCGACGATGCGTTCCAGAATGGCGGCCGCGCGTTCGTGCGCGGAGAGTGTGCGCGCGTCATTCACAGCCTTGCGCGGCACATCTTCATCCAATGGCATGCGCGCCATCAGCGCATCCGAATAGTGCAGCGCAGCCGTCAGGTCGCCCGTCACCTCGCGCAACGCCTCGACACTCTTCTCGGAATCGAGATCCTGCGGAGCTTCCTGAGCGGTCTTTTCGGCGCGCTCATGCGCCTCTTTGATACGCTTGGTCAGCTCTTCGACGGGTAGACCCTGCGCCTGAGCGCCTTCGTCGCGTGTGGCGCTGATGAGCCACATATTCGTCGCGAGGTCGCGTTGCACCGTCGCGGCTGACCAGAACCAGTGGCGGCCAGACGACTTGCTGGTGAGCGTGCCCATAGGCAGTTCTTCGAGTTGCCCACCCAGCTGGCTATCGCTGAGTTCGAGCGACCAGAACGCCTCCAGGTCGCGTTTGTTGCCTGCGCCGAGTCGACCTGGAGCCACGCCGGGTGTCCATAGCGCGCTTGCGCGTTGCGCCTGCTCGCGAATCAGTGTCAGTCGCAGGTTCGCGGGATGCGCCTCGTCGGCCCACTGCCGCCGCTGGGCGACATATTCATTGCGCGACTGCGCTTTGTGGATAGGATGTTCACTGGCGAGCAGGTCATAGACAAGGCCGAAGTCGCCGAAACTCCAGGCTCCGAGCCAGTTGGCGAGTGTCTCGTCATGTTCGAGGCCAGCCGTGCAGAGCGGGCGATCACCTTCGCGCGCGAATCGCTCCTGCTCGCGCGCGATTTCGGCGCGCTGGGCATCGTCGGTGGGTTCGGCGAGCAATCGCTCCTCCACCTGCGGGCGATAGCGTACGAAGTCGGCGGGGAGCGTCGAGCCGCGCCACGTCGTGACTTCCAGCGCCTCCATGAGCAGGCCGCGCGCCTGCGCCCAGCCAACTTTCACGGGCGCGGGCATCCCATCGCTCTGCAACGGCTCGATGACACGTTGGCGCACCTCGCGGCGAGTAAGGGTATCGCTGATCTGGAAGTCTTTGACACCTGTCGTATAGAAGTCCAGCAAGAAGTGATATGAGCGCAGGATGTCGGCGTCCGAACCTTCACGCCAGAGCGTGATGAGCGTCAATTCACCTGACTCGCGCGTGCGAGAGACCCAGGCTTCATCGAAGATAGGAGCGCGTGGCGTGGCAGGCGCCGAGAAAGCCGCGGAAGGCGCTGGTGTGACGCTGGCGGCGGGAATTGCGAGCGTGGGGAGGGCGCCTGCGCTCCGGAGGCGCACACCGCTGCGGCGGGCCTCGCGGGCTACTTCGTGGCGCGTGTCGAGTTCGCCAAGCGCCAGCGCGACATCAGCCGCCGCCAGAGCCTCAGCCCCACGCACGCCGCCGAGCCGCTCCGCATAGCCCTGCGCGACAGATTCATCCATTCCCACTGCCTGCGTCAGGCGCTCCACCAGCGTTGCGCGGTCGCCCGCTTCGCGCAGCGCCTGCGCAAGCGCGCTCGTCTGCGCCACCAGTGTCTCAACCTGCGTGCGCTGTGTCTGCGTAAGGATGACGCCAGACGCGCCGCGTCCTCCCTGTCGCGCAGAGTGTCCCTGTCCGTCGCCACCGGCCATAGCGATCTCGCTCCTTCAGTGGGCCTGCGCCTAATGCTGCGCCCTCGTGCTCCACGTCAAAACGGCGACGACGGCGTGTCGGCGCCAAAGACGTTCAATTCAGATACTGTCTGAGATTGTAGCACGCGGAGAGGGGAAGGAATCAGGCGCCTGCGTCGGCGCTGATGTACGCCAGGAACTCCGCCAGGCCATCCGCCGCCACCGATGTAGCGCCCGCGTGACGGCGCTGGGCCACGGTGATAGCGTTCTCCAGCGATGTACGAGCAAGCGCAAGTTGCTCACGCAGCGCCTCATGCGCCCGCGCTCGCGCGCCAGAGCGTTCGAGGATGTCGAGCGCGGTCGTGATCTGCTCGTCTGTGGCAGGGCCAGGCCGGAAGTAGATCGCCATGAGGGCTGCACGGTCGTCGGCGCTGGCATGTTCGAGCGCATGGATGGCAGGTAAACTCATCTTCTTGCGACGCACATCGCCCGCGACCGACTTGCCGAGGTCCTGCGCCTGCCAGATGCCCAGGATGTCGTCGCGTATCTGGAACGCCAGCCCCAACGCCTGACCGAAAGCGCCGAGTTGATCACCCAGCGTCGCATCGTCGGGCGCGCCAATGCGACCACCAAGTTCAGCGGCGCAACGCATCAGAGCTGCCGTCTTGCGCGCGATCATGTCGAGGTACATCGCCACGGTGACATCGCGGCGAGACTCGAAAATCATGTCGAGATGCTGCCCCTCGCAGAGCTCCAGGCAGACCGTGTCGAGCCGCTCAACGAGCCGCAGCGTCAGCGCCGCATCCACGCCTTTGTCTGCCAGGCCGAGCGTTTGCCGCCGCGCCAGCGAGAAGAGCGCATCGCCCGTGTTGATAGCCTGCGCCTGTCCCCAGACACGCCAGAGGGTCGCACGATGGCGTCGCTCCTCATCACCATCTTCGATGTCGTCATGGATGAGTGAGAAGTTGTGGATCAGTTCGACGCTGATGGCGGCAGGCAGCGCACGCTCGACTGATTGCTCGCCGCCAGATAATTCCGCCGCGAGTAGCGTGAGGGTAGGGCGTAGCAATTTGCCGGGATTGCCAGTGGAGGGCGCAAATTTGGCGTCAACCCAGCCGAGATGATAGTTGATCTGACCGTAGAGGGTAGAGAGCAACGCCTCGCTGGCCTCAGCGCGTGTCGTGGAGCGCGCGGCGGATGAGATCGCCTCGCGCATGCCTCGCTCGATGGGCTCGCGATAGCGTTCGAGCACAACAGCGATGCCTGTAGATTGCAGGGCGTTCTTGCCAACCGACACGGTTACTCTCCTCAAAGGGTCAAACGGGCGCGTAATTGCGGGCGCGGCTTCGTTAGCCGAGCGCGATCTGCGCCACGATCGCTATGGTCGCGATGATGATGACGGAACCAGCCAGCCACCAACCCGCGCCAATCAGCCCGCCAAAGACGCGCAGTCGCGCACAGGTGGGGCAGAGACGCCGTGTCACATGGTAGCGATGGCTCCGCACGCCATCGCGCCGGATATCCACATCTTCTTGCGAGTGCGCGGTGTGCTTGTCGCTACAAATGTAGCGATGACAGCCAGCGCACATATGAGCATCAATATAGTGCGCGAAGACAGCCGATGACCACTGTTGCGGCTTTACCGTGTCGCCGCAGATGTAGCAGTGCATGCGTGGCGCCTGTTTGAGCATGCGGGATGAACAGGGCGCATGCGCATCCAGTGCAAAATGATCGAGGCAGAGACTATGGTGACAGGTCGGGCACTTCCCTGCGGACTGAATGCCACATTCCGCACATGAAGGGATAGGGTAGATGTCGGGCTGGGCCATGATTCGAAACTCCTTCGCCTACCTGTGGTTGCCCGCCGAGTATAACAAGCGCATTGAAAGCGGTCAATCAGCCTCTACTACCCCTCCCCTGCTCGCGACCTTGAAAAGCCGCGACCGTGGCCGCGCCACGATTACCGTCGCGGCCCCACCAATGTGCTACAGTGCAAACGATCTGCCAATTCTGCCTTTCGCCTCGCTGATTCAGCAAGGAGCACTTCGATGTCCGCACAATCTGAGCCGGGCGCACGGCCCGCTATCGTATTACTCTCCGGCGGCCTTGACTCGTCTACAGCGCTCGCCATTGCCGTCGAGCAGGGATTCACCCCGCATGCCATCTCATTCCGCTACGGCCAGCGCCATACCCGCGAACTCGAAGCGGCGCAGGCAATCGGACGACACTTCGGCGTGCGCGACCACAAAGTCATCGATATCGACCTGCGGGCATTTGGCGGCAGCGCGCTTACCGACGACATCGCTGTGCCTCACGACCGTTCGGTCAATGAGATGGGCCACGGCATCCCTGTCACCTACGTCCCTGGACGCAACCTCATCTTCCTCTCGCTCGCCACTGCCTACGCCGAGGTGGCTGGCGCAAACGACATCTTCCTGGGCATAAACGCGCTCGATTACAGCGTTGCAGGCAACACTCAGATTTGGGTGCGCTGTGCAGAATGGGCGCGACTCATGTCAATTGAGGATTGTTGGCGTCTGCCACTTGGCAAGTACGAAACAATTTCTGTGGATCCTGAAACGCTTACGATTGTGTGGCGACCAATCACGGATCGTCTGCGCCACACTTCCAGTCACAAACTGTGTTATCACGTGGTCCTGGAGCGCGGACGAGACATCACCATTACCGAAGATCACTCACTCTTCACAATTGATCCGGCTACTGCGAGGATCAGCGCTATCAAAGGGAGTGACATCAAAGTGGGAACCCCTCTCGTTGTGCCATATGATCTCTCTGCGGGAAGCGATGCATGGTTAGAGGATCTAGAAGTCGTTGATCTAGAGGGGCTAGTAGCGCCTCGATCGGGCATTTCTCGCAAATCATCAGTGATACGCGACGGAGATGTGCTCACAAACAGATTGAAACTAACTCGCGTACCGGTCAAGTTTCCTATCACTGATGACTTCCTGTACATTGTTGGTCTGTGGTTAGCCGAGGGTGGTAAACACCACGATACCAACTCTACGACCCTCGCATTCTCTATAGGCGGTACCCCTGGGGCCGCTGATACACTGCGTCGATTCTTCGCACAGTATCAAGTCGATGTGCACAAGTCCTCAGCCAATGAGTTTGACCACAGCATCTCATCGTCAGTGTTCGATGCTGTATTCCATTTCCTTGGTTTATTTGGCACGGCGCGTAGTGGGACCAAGCGGTTCCCAACCTTCTTTTGGCGGCTCTCGCAGCGCCAACGCCGAATGCTCGTAGCGGGTCTCTGGGATGGAGATGGAAGCCACATATTCAACGGTGAGGCGGTATTTGCCCAGAAATCGCATCATGTCGTGGATGAGCTTTATCATTGTCTGGCGCTCGATGGCATTTTTCCCATCACAAAGCTGGGAAAACATGCGCAAAAGCTACTCGTACTCGGCAACGCTCGCGATTTTCGCACATTCGCGGAGCTCTATCCATTGCGCCACCCAACCAAAATTGCTGCCCTTCAAGAAGCAGGTATGGTCGTGGGACGCGACAAGTCAGTCGGTGTGTGGAAATGCGAGGGAGTCTGGGCTGCTGTCGCTGCGGCAAAACTTCCCGTGGGTCGCAAAACTATCATCTATAACACGGGTGGCAAATACGATGTGAGTGTACGAGCGCAACGCTCAGCGTTTGTAGAGGTTCCAGCGCTTCAGGCGCTGGCGCAATCCAAGTTGGCGTTCCTCAGAGTCCGATCCATCTCTGAAACCAAACTCGAGCACACGTACGACCTGAGCGTCGAGGGAGCGCAAAACTTCATCGCAAATGGATTCTTAGCGCACAACAGCGGATACCCCGATTGCCGCCCAGAGTTTCTGGAGTCCTTCCAGCGGACGGCGAATCTGGCGACGAAGGCTGGCACGGAGGATGGCCGCACACTCCAATACCACGCGCCACTGATTCAGATGTCGAAGGCGGAGATCGTGCGCGAGGGTACACGGCTGGGTGTGCCGTGGCAGTTGACATGGAGTTGCTATGAAGGTAACGCGGAGGCCTGCGGAACCTGCGATAGCTGCCAACTGCGGCTCAAGGGTTTCGCGGAGGCTGGCCTGAACGATCCGCTGCCCTACAAGCAACGCTAGAGTCGGCTGGCGGTTGAAACCGCGCCTGGATGGCGCTCACACGCCGCAAAACCCGCCTACGCGGGTTCCGAGTGCGAAATCATCCGAGTGCGGTTTCAGCCGTTAGTGTGGCGCAAGTATCGAGAGTTATTGAGATTGAGTGACGACACAGGAGAGAAAGAAGCAATGGCGCAGGGAACCTTTGGCACGGCAATCAACTGCATCGATGGACGGGCGCAAGGGCCGGTGACCGAATGGGTCAAGACGGTAGCATCGGTGGACTATGTGGACACGGTGACGGCGCCCGGCGTGGACAACGTGCTCACGCAGGAGCAGTCAGACCAACTCGCGGCGCTGCGGCAAGCGGTGGAAATCTCGGTCAACGCACACAACTCGCGCATGATCGTCGTCGCGGGCCACTTCGGCTGTGCGGCGTTCGACGCCGACCGCGAGCAGCACGTCGCCGCCATCCGCAAGGCCGTGCAGGTCGTGCAGAGTTGGGGTCTCAATGTCCACATCGTCGGCCTCTGGGTCAACGACCAGTGGCAGGTCGAGCAGGTGGCGTAGTGGCGGCTGGCGGTTGAAACCGCGCCTGGGGGGCCCTCTCGGGCTGCTGCAAGCCCCGCTAGCGCGCGGGGTCCCCGCTCCGCTCCTTGACGTCGCTTCTCGACCCCGGCTCGCGCGTCAGCCCTGCGGCCGCAAAACCCGCCTGCGCGGGTTCGACTTCCGCATCTGATATGCTCTCGCAAGAAGTTGCATTCAAATGAGTCCGGCTGCGACGTGCAGAAAGGGGATGACGTACCGCTCCCAGAGGGCTTCGAACTCGCCGTGCGTGATGAGGACGGGGCGCAGACTGGGATCAATAATCTCCTCGCCCCAAGCGAGGCCAGTTCGAGCGGCCACCAGTAGCTCAGCCCCGCTGAGATCTCCAGGGCTGCTCACCTCCACCTCACCATTCGCCCAGAGTTCGAAGGACCGGCGTCCGATACCGTCGGCGTATTCGACGTAGATGGTGCTGTCGCCTTCGGTGTCGTCGATGCCCTTGAGGCTGGCGGGAAAAGGGCTGGCGAAATACATCGTCGCGTTGCCGTCTTGAGGAATCTCCGGCGCCCGCCCCGCGTGTTGCGCCAGGTCATGGCAGCGTGGCTGGGCACGCAACTCCCACGAACGTTCGAAGTCAGCCAAGGAGATGTGCTCGACCCCGGCTAACGGGGGAAGACGATCCTTCACTGCCGGCGGTTGGCCAGCCACCGTGGCTCGCGAGTCCTTGTCGTAGCCGAAGGGCAGGTCGAATGGCGCCACCGCGACCGCTCCTGCATCGGCCACGACGAACTGGCGCGTGGGGAAGATACCCACGTACTCGCCGTACCATGTCCCCGCACCCGCGTTTCCCGCGTTTGGCAACGCGTAGGGTGCACGATAGCAGAGGAAGTAGTCTTTCATTGATAGGGTCACAGTGGCTCTCCTTTCCATAGGAGCTCTCATGTGCGTCAGCCGACAACTCGCGCACGTGCTTCCGGGAGGTGGCGGCCAGGACTGGGCTGACTGATGTGAATTTGGGCATGGCGCTATCTACCTTGAGCCTCACATCGCCAACGAATGACCCAACGGCTAGAGACCTCGTACAGTATCCCCGGTCGCGACGTACCGGTGTAGGGCGCCGGGGACTGAGGGCCCAAGCATGCACGCTTGGCTGGCGCCCAAACTCCAACAGTATGATGCGACGCGGTATGAGTCCGCGTAGGCGGACTTCGCGGTGGCCGGGAGGCCACCCCCAGGCGCGGTTTCAACCGCCAGCCACGAAGCCACTCTGCTACGGATAGATGCCGCGCACGGATGCTGAGTCAGCGACGCGCTGGATGGCGAGCATCTGCGCGGCCATGCGTAGATCGACCTCATGCTCCTGAGCCATGTGCGTCACGTCGCGGTAGGCTTTGTCCATCACGCGGGTGAGTTGCGTTTCGATCTCATGCTCGTCCCAGAAGAAACTCTGGAGGTCTTGCACCCACTCGAAGTAGCTGACTACCACGCCGCCCGCGTTCGCTAGGATGTCTGGCACAATACGCACGCCACGCGCACGCAACGCCTCGTCGCCCTCCGGCGTGATCGGCCCATTCGCCGCCTCCACGATCAGCCGCGCCCGCACATCAGCCGCGTTCGCGTGGGTGATCTGCATCTGCGTCGCGGCTGGCACCAGCACATCGCACTCCGCCGCCAACGTCTCGGCGATGCTGATATCCTTCGCGCCTTTGAATCCAGCGAGCGAGCCTGTCTTTGCCTTATGCTTCTGCAACGCAGCGATATCGAGGCCGTCCGCGTGGTAGACCCCTCCGTTGCGATCGCTCACCGCAACGACACGCGCGCCATGCTCCTTCAAGAATTCAGCAGTGATGCTGCCGACATTGCCGAAGCCCTGCACAGCTACGGCAGCGCCCTTCAAGTCAATGCCCGCGTCCTCCGCCGCGTGGCGCAGCACCGTCATCACACTGCGCGCTGGCGCCTCATTGCGTCCCTCGCTCCCGCCGATGGACAGCGGCTTACCCGTCACCACCGCGGGTACCGAGTAGCCCTGGTGCATAGAGTAGGTATCCATGATCCACGCCATCACCTGCGCGTTGGTGTTGATGTCTGGCGCGGGGATATCACTGTTGGGGCCGATCAGAATCGAGATTTCCGTGGCGTAGCGGCGGGTCAGCCGCTCCAGTTCATGCAGTGAGAGTGTGTGAGGATTGACGATGACGCCACCCTTCGCGCCGCCGAACGGAATGTTGACGACGGCGCATTTCCACGTCATCCACATCGCCAACGCGCGAATATCGTCGAGCGTCACCGACTCGTCATAGCGGATGCCGCCCTTCGCAGGACCGGCGGTGATGTTGTGCTGCACGCGGTAGCCAGTGTACGTGCGCACGCTGCCGTCATCCATCCGCACGGGGAAGTTGACGGTCAACTCACGCTCAGGCAGGCGAAGCGTCCCCCGGACGTTCTCGCTGATGCCCAGTTTGTCGGCTGCACGCTCGAACTGGTCAAGGGCTATAGTCCAGAGATTAGGGCGTCCATCGCTCATCGCTGCTGCCTCCTCGCCGCCTCCAAAGCAATGCTCACCCGCCTGAGCTTCCGCGATCAGGCCTGGGTAAGCTTGCTCTGGAGCAAAGGTGTCACCACATCGGGGCGCGCTCGCCCCTTTGAGCGCTTCATCACCTGACCCATCAGGAACTGCACCGCCGACGCCTTGCCCGCGCGGAAATCCTCAACCGCCTTGGGATTCTCCGCGATGACAGCGTCCACCATGGATTCGAGTTCGCTGGAGTCACTCAACTGTGAGATGCCCTCCGCCTCGACCACCGCTTTCGGCGGCTGGCCACTGGCAAACGACTTCTCCAGCACATCCTTTGCCTGCTTGCCGCTGATCGTGCCCGCATCGATCATGTCCACGAGTTCCGCCAGGCCAGCAGGTGTCACTTTGCTCGCGGCGAAATCGAGACTCGCAGCGTTGAGCAGTCGGCGCAGATCACCAAGCTGCCAGTTCGCTACGACCTTGGCCCGCGCCTGCGTGTCCTTGGCATTACCAGCCTTCACCGCCGCCTCGAAGAACATCGCCGCTGGGCGTTCCGCCGTCAACTGCTCTGCGTCGTAAGCGGAGAGGCCGTACTCGCTGACGAAGCGCTCGCGCGCCGCATCGGGCAGCTCTGGCAGCTTCGCGCGCAGACGCTCTACCCACTCACGGCTCACGACTAGCGGGGGTAGATCCGGCTCGGGGAAGTAGCGATAGTCGTCGGAGTTCTCCTTCACGCGCTGCAAGACGGTGATGCCCTTGTCTTCGATCCAGCCGCGTGTGGACTGCACGATAGTTCGCCCGGCAGTGATCTCCTCGATCTGCCGCTGCGCCTCATACGTCAGCGCCCGCTCGACCGCGCGGAACGAGTTCATGTTCTTGATCTCGGTCTTGACGCCAAATTCCTTCTGCCCGCGTGGACGCACAGAGATGTTCGCGTCGCAGCGTAGCGCCGCTTCCTCCATCTTGCCGGAACTGACGCCAAGATAGATCAGAATTGTGCGCAACTTCTCCATGTAGAGCCGCGCCTCTTCAGGGCTCCGCATGTCCGGCTCGCTAACGATTTCCATCAGCGGCACACCGGCGCGGTTGAGGTCCACCAAGCTGTAGCTATCGCCGCCATCGTTCATATGCGCCAGACGGCCCGTATCCTCTTCGAGGTGCACGCGCGTGATGCCGATACGCTTCTCCTCACCGTGCAGATTGACGGTGAGATAGCCGTCGCGGCTCAGCGGCATGTCATATTGGGAAATCTGATAGCCCTTGGGCAGGTCGGGATAGAAGTAGTTCTTGCGGTCGAACTTCGAGAAGTCGGGAATCTCGCAGTGCAGCGCAAGCGCCGTCATGATCATGTAGTCCACTGCCTGCTGATTCATCACGGGCAGCACACCGGGAAAGCCCATGCAGATCGGGCAGCAGTGAGTGTTGGGCGCGGCATTCGCGTAGTCCGCAGGGCAACGGCAGAACATCTTACTCGCCGTCAGCAACTGCGAATGTACTTCCAGCCCAATCACAATCTCATAATCAGTTGTGACGCTGGCTTCTGCGGTGGACATGACGATCTATCCTTCTTCTCTTCGTGTAATGCGGTGTGGCGCTAGCGCGCATGCGCCCGCACGAAGCGGCCCATGCGTTCGATGGCCTGTTCGAGCTTGTCTTGCGCCGTGCAATACGTGCAGCGGATGAAGCCCTCACCAGCGGCGCCGAAGGCCGAACCCGGCACGACAGCCACTTGCTCCTCACGCAGCAACTGCTCCGCGAACTGGTCGGAGGTCAGGTTGGTAACGGCGATAGACGGGAAGGCGTAGAAGGCTCCGCGTGGCTCATAGCACGTCAGGCCGACGCTATTGAAGCCCGACACGATCAGCTTGCGCCGTTCATCGTAGCTAGCCACCATCGCGCGCACATCGTCCTCACCGTGGAGGATGGCTTCGAGCGCCGCCGCCTGGCTCATCGTCGCGGCGCACATAATCGTGTACTGGTGCACTTTGAGGATGGCTTCGAGCAGATGCGTGGGAGCGCAGACATAGCCGACACGCCAGCCAGTCATCGCGTAGGCCTTCGAGAAGCCATCCACCAGCACGACGCGCTCACGCATCCCCGGCAGCGCGGCGATGCAGACGTGCTCCTCGCCATACACCAGGCGGCTGTAGACCTCGTCGCAAATGATGAGCAGGTCACGCTCCTGCGCGAGCTTGGCGATCTTCTCTAGCTCGGCCCGCGCGATCACGGCGCCTGTCGGGTTGTTCGGATTGCCCAGCAGGATGACCTTCGAGCGTTCCGTCAGCGCCGCCTCGATAGCCGCCGCCTTGATCTCGAACTCATCCTCGACGTGCGTGGGGACTGGCACGACGACGCCGCCCGCCAGCGTCACATCTGCCTCATAGGCGACATAGCCGGGGTCAGGCACCAGCACCTCGTCGCCTGGGTCAAGCACAGCGCGCAGGGTAGCATCAATCGCCTCGCTGACGCCGACCGTCACCATCACCTCGGTCTTTGGGTCATAGGTGATGTCGTAGCGGCGCTTGAGCAGATCAGCGATGGCCTGGCGCAATTCGAGCGTGCCATAGTTGGAGGTGTAATGCGTCTCGTGATGTTGAATGGCGGCAATGCCAGCCTGGCTGATGTGCTCAGGCGTAACGAAATCTGGCTCACCCACGCCAAGCGAGATAACATCGGGCATGGTCGCCGCGATATCAAAGAACTTGCGGATGCCCGACGGCTTGATCGCGCGAACGCGCGTCGAGAGCATTTCGCGCTTAACCAGGCCCTCCATACAGCTTCCTCCCTGGAATGTGGCGTCCGCGCCGTGCGAATCATCGTGACGCTGGCGTGGAATATCATCGGCTGCCACCCACGGGACACAGCCCTGCCTGGGATGGCCTTGTGTTCGCAAGACATGATAGCACATGGGGGCTGGCGAGTACGGTGGAGAAGCGGCAAACAGCGCCACCACGCCAGGGGCAGCGGCCAGATATGCTGCGCTTGTGATACGCCCGCGACATACAGTGATGCGATTGTAATGAGTGGGCGCCAGGATACCAATGAACGCATGACGCGCCGAACGCCTAAATCTCGGTTTCATCTCGGTCTGCGAGCCAGATTCCATGAGGCGCGTGCAGCGTAAGGAGTGGCCGCTATGATGTGGGGATATTACGGATCAAACACCGCCTGGATGGGCTGGTCCATGGCCCTGTCGACACTCTTCTGGATCGCGCTTCTCGGCGTCATCGTCTGGGGCATCACACGCATCGTGGGCGCTCGCAATCGCTCGCCACTCCAAACGCCTCCACCATTGACTGCGGAAGAGATTCTACGGCAGCGGTATGCGCGCGGCGAAATCGACGCCCAAACGTATGAGGCGATGCGCGAACGGCTGGGCGAGAGCAGACGGCCGCAGGAACTCAGCGCTCCGCCCGTGTAGGCGCCCGGCGACGCACAACCAATTTGCGCCCGATGCGGAAACTCATGGCAACCGCGCGAAGGGGTATCACGTATCCTCTATAGCGATGTCTGGCGACGGGGCGCCCGCAATGGGAGACAACGAGAAGTGAGCGGCGCGCCAGGCATCGTTACAAGGGGAGCGCGAACACCAATGTACAACTACAACAAGAGCAACTATTCCGCGCCAACGGTGCTGGGCATCCCGGAGAAGTGGGAGCGCGTGCTCTGCTACGCTGGCGTCTGGGTCACCGGAATCTTGTTCCTGCTGATCGAGCATCGCAATCAGACGGTGCGGCGGCATGCGGCGCAGTCCACCGTGGTCTTCGGCGTGCTGAGCGTCCTCGGCTTCCTGGCGAGCGCGCTGGGCGGCCTGCTAGGCCACATCTGGGTCATTGGCGGGATCTTCAGCGTGGGCTTCGGCCTGATCAGTGCGCTGATCGGCATCGTCACCTTCTCAGCCTGGATCATCCTGATGCTGTTGGCGTATGCTGGCCCCAAGACATTCCTCGCTGGCCCGCGCTACGAGCGCTACATGTAGGCGCGACCGCGAGCAGGACAGTACAAACGGGCGGCTTCTCGTGATTGAGAAGCCGCCCGTGTTCGTCGTTTTCACTCAGACTACGGCGCTTGGAGGCTAAAGTCCGAAAATGTCACGGATGTGGGCGCGGATGAGTCCCCAGACCATACGAAATCGATTTGACTCAGGTATCCGAAGGAGAACAGACTAAACTGTCCCGACGACATGACGTTGAACGGTTCTGGTTTCACCACCTGCACGCCATTGATGCTCATCGTCATGAGGCTGTAGTTGGAACCAAGGTAGTTGTTGGGCACAGTCTGAAAGGTGATGTCATAGTGCGAAGCGGTTTGAACTGTGCCTGACTGCGCACCCTCAGAGCCAGACGTGCTGGACATTGTCCAGTTGAGCCCACTCTGCGTTTGATTCAGATCAATGGCTAGATGCGACTGGCTGCCATACAACTTTATCGTAGCGCCGCCAATAAGCTTGGAAACGGTTACCTTGATGGTGTAATAGGCGGTTGGCGAATCGGCGACATACCCTGTCACTGTAGCCAGGCTCGAGCTTTTGGCCGTGAGCGTCATAGCCGTGCTCTCGCAAATCATGTCGCTATTGAGCGGCGGTATCCAATGCCTTTGATCGCAGCCCGGATTCGGGGTGGTATAGCCAAACGGAATTGGCTGAGCGATCTTCGCGACCGCCGCAACGGTCCCAAGGTAGTTTGGTGTCCTGGTTGGTGTAGGCGAACGTGAAATTCTTTTGGTTGAGCCAATCAGAAGATGAAACTGTGTTTGTCCATAGACCACAGCAGGTACGCCGAAAAGCACCACCAGCGCCAGTGACGCCGCGAGTATAGTCATTGGACGGAGAGGTAGTAGTTTGGTAGGTGGCTTCACGCGCAGAGTCTTGGGATTGCCGCTCACCTGCGTCGACGCCACAGTGACCCCGCTCTTTACCTTGTGGGCCTGCTGCTCAGCCATTGGCGCGTCTACGGGCGTGGCAGGAGGCGCGGTCGGCGTAGGCAATAGCGGCGCAGCAGGCGCTGGGATGATCACTGTTGGAGGCTCACGTCGCGGCTGGGTCTGCCAATAGTCGATCGCCTCAAACAGTCGCTGCATATCAAGCGCGAAATCTGGGTCGCGCCGCACCTCTATGCCATTCTGCCTCAGCAGTGGGCGCAAGCTCTCCGGCAGGCGGCGCGCAGATGGCAGCTTTGCGCCGCCTACCAGCACGGGTATGACGACGCAGCCGAGCCGTAACGCCGTCTCGATCTCCAGCCGCACGAAGTCGCCCGGGTCATCCAATCGACGGCGGTTCCAGCCAGCAGAGGCGTCGAGCCAGTTCGGGCCGATGACGATCAGCGCGATATCACTCTGTTTGATGGAGTCGGCGATATAGTCCGCGAAGTTCACGCCTGGTGGGATAGAATCGACATCCTTGAAGATATTGGGTCGCTCATACCGTTCGACGAGCCGGTCGTAGATACGCCCTGCGCTATCGGCGCTGTCGGCGCGCCGATAGGACATGAAGATCTTGGGCATGTGGCGGCCATCCTTCTGGCAAGGCAGTTGACGGAATCATCCTGAGATGAAAGGAGCGGCGCGCGTAGCCGACGCCCCTCAGTATGCCAGACCGGTGGCGCGCATGCAACCGTGCAGCGCGGGCAGGCATGACTCCTCGCTCACCACACAAAGCAATCAGCCGCGATCAGCGCCTGTGGGATGCCTCGATGCGCGAGATGAGGCCGCCGAGCAGCGCGATACGCGGCGCGACGCTGGCAATGTCGATGTATTCGCCGGGATTATGCGCGTGGGCGCCTGCCGGGCCGAGGCCATCGAGCGTGGCTGCGCCAACGTTGGCGGCGGTGTTGCCATCGGAGCCGCCACCTGTCGGCGCGCCAACCAGCGCGAACCCAAGCTCATGGGCCACCTCGTCGGCCAGCGCGAAGATGCGGGCGCTGGCTGGGCTCTGGGTGAACGGCTTGTGCTGGAAGGAGCCCGAGAGGCGTGTCTCCGTTCCCGCGACGGTGGGCGCAGCCTCCACGACACGGCGCAGAGCGGCTTCGACCGCTGCGACACCCTCATGGTCAGGTGAACGAACATCAATGAGCGCATAGGCATGGTCAGGAACAATGTTCGGGCGCTCGCCACCATGTACCACGCCGACATTCAACGTCACACCAGAAATGGTTCCGTTCAGCGCATTCACAGCGATCATGCGATGCGCAAGTTCGATGATCGCATTGTGGCCCTTCTCAGGTTCAACGCCTGCGTGCGATGAGAGACCAGTCACCTCCAGCCGGAACGAAGCGACGCCCTTACGCGCGATATTCACGCGCTCCACTGCCTTGTTCGGCTCTAGCACGAGCACAGCGTCGGCTTCGCTGGCGAGATGCGCCACCAGATCGTGGCTTGTCGGCGACCCTATCTCCTCGTCGCTATTGCAGAGGAAGACCAACTCAGCCCACGGCGCCTCCTCACGCAGCGCACGCGCGGCGTACAGCCCGACCAGCAACCCGCTCTTCATATCCTGCACACCAGGGCCATACGCGCGACCCGCCTCGATGCGAAACGGGCGGCGGCCAACCTCACCATCGGGGAAGACGGTATCCATGTGTCCAATCAGCAGGATGCGACTCTTGCCCTTGCCGGGCCACCGCGCGATGAGGTGCGGGCCATGGCGCTCGCCGTCGTGCTCCTTGCCTGGCACGCGCTCAACCAGCGCGCCCGACGTCTCGAACCATTCCTGAAACGCGTCGGCCACCAGCGCGACGCCGTCGGGCGTGTATGTGCCGGAATCAATATTGACGACCCGTTCCAAGTCACGCAGAAAGTTCTCGATCTGCGTGTTCGCGACATTCAGCAAAGCAGACGTATCCATCGGCGTTGAATCCTCCAGCGACATGGCGCGATAGGTGTTTCGACGAGTGCGCTCGTACGTCTTGTCAGTATAGTACCTGGCGCTAGCTGGCGCAGGCGTCTCCGAAGTTCGCCATATCGGCAGCCTGCAAATCGCGTGAAGGAAGACTGCTTGCAACTTCATGCGATTTTAACACGCGTTTAAATATGCTTTTACATTCCGCGCGCAATCAAGGTCAGCATCTTGCGATACATCCGGCAACGCCAGTCGCACAGCGGCGGCTGGCCATTCCTTTGGGAGAACGGGATGTACTCTACCGAACCTGCTTCGATTGCGAGCCACAACACGACGCGCACACGCGCCATGATGCTGTTCGCGCTGCTGGCTGGCGCTCTTGGTCTGGCTGTTCACCAGCAGACACCGGCGAAGGCGGCACAGGCCAGTGCGCCCACGACTGCAAGCACAGCAAGCCTGGAAGGCGTGCCACGTCTCTCGCATATTTTCACCATCGTACTGGAAAATGAGTCATTCGACTCAACCTGGGGTCCCAACAGCCCCGCGCACTACCTCAACTCACTGCGCTCCCAGGGCGTACTGCTCACGCACTACTATGCTGCGGGGCATTTGAGTAACGATAACTACATTTCGATGACGAGCGGGCAGCCGCCTGCGCCTGATACCATGGCCGATTGCAGCAACTGGCTCGCGTGCGAGCAGACCGATAGCAGCGCGGCCTATCACGGTGGCGTCAGCATCGCTGATCAACTCGAAAACGCTGGCTACTCGTGGAAGGGCTACATGGACAGCATGCCTGCCTCGTGCACCCATGCCACCGCGACGATGACCACTGATCCCTATCAGGGCGATAGCACGTCTGGCCCTGGCTACAACTACGCCGACCGCCACAACCCCTTCATCTATTACGGGCCGATCGCGAACAACGCCTCGCGATGCGCGGCGCATGACGTGCCCTACACCGACTTCTCGAACGATATGGCGCACAACGCTGTGCCCAATTACGCCTACATCGTCCCGGATACCTGCCACGATGGGCACGACGTCCCAACGTGCGCGAATGGGCAGACTGGTGGACTGGTAGCCGCCGACGCCTGGCTACAGGCGAACGTGCCACCAATCCTCTCCTATGTGCAGCATCATAACGGCGTGCTTTTCATCACATTTGATGAGGGCGCGGACACCGATACGAGCGGGTGCTGCGGCGCTGGCCCAGGTGGAACGCCAGGCAATGGTGGCCGTGTCGGACTGCTCGCCATCTCACCGCACATCACGCCGAACACCGAGAACGCGACCCCATACGATCATCCTTCGTTGCTTCGCACTGTCGAGGACGGCTTCGGCATCAGCCAATACCTCAACAATGCTGGCGCGCCTACGGAGCATGCGATGGGAGCGATCTTCACCAGGTAGACGCCCAGGTCAATCTCCGCTAAAGGAGGAGCGAACCCTATGAGCAATGATGTTTTACACGATCAGCAGACCACTACCTCGCGGGATGCTGATCACACCCAGACGTTCTCAAAACGCTACACTCGGCGAACCATCCTGAAGGGGGCGGCGGCAGGCGCTGCTGCCCTGGGTGGGTCATTTGCCTTTGGCGCTGGCCCTTACGTGCTCGGCGCGCCGACGTCCGGGTTGCCATCCCCTGCGCAGTCGGGCATCGAGCATTTCGTGTTCGTCACGATGGAAAATCGCTCGTTCGATCACTTTCTTGGCTGGCTGCCACACGCCAACGGGAAACAGGCGGGCCTGCTCTACCCCAATCCGAACGGCTCGTCGTCGTATACGTACCCACTCGCGCCCGACTACCAGGGATGCGGCCACCCCGACCCTGACCATTCCTATCAGGGCGGACGCATCCAGTATGATGGCGGCAAGGCTGATGGCTGGTTGCTCGATACCGCCAACGACATCTACTCGATTGGCTACTACACGCAGGGGGATCTGGCATTTCTGGGGCAGGCGGCGCCTGGATGGTCAACATGCGACAACTACTTTGCTGCGATCTTGGGGCCAACCTACCCCAACCGTATCTACACGCACGCAGGGCAGACCGATCGCATCACCAATACGACGACCATCTCCACGCTGCCGACGATCTGGGACCGGCTGGCGGCCAGCGGCTTAAGTGGACGCTACTACTACAGTGATGTGCCGTTTCTCGCGCTGTGGGGCTCCAAGTACCTGCCAATCAGTCGGCCTTTCGCGAGCTTCCTGACGGATTGCGCGGCCGACACGCTGCCACAGGTGTCGTACATCGACCCACGCTTTACCGACGAGGACAGTGGAACCTCGGCAGATGACCATCCACACGCAGACATCCGCAACGGTGAAGCGTTCCTCAACTCGATCTATCAGGCGGTCACGACGAGTCCGGCGTGGTCCAAGACTGTGCTGGTGATCACCTATGACGAGTGGGGTGGCTTTTTCGACCACGTCGCACCAACGACAGCGCCGATTTCTCCCGCGACGAAGGCGGCGGGCGATACCGATGGGCGGCGCGGATTCCGCGTGCCTTGTCTGATCATCTCACCGTGGTCGCGACGCGGCGCTGTGCCACGCACCCTCTACGATCACACGTCCGTCCTGCGGATGATCGAGTGGCGGTGGGGATTGCAGCCGCTGACGGTGCGTGACGCGACCGCCAACAATCTTGCGGCGTCGCTAAACTTCTCGGCGCCGTCGCTCACTGCGCCGCGCTACGCCGTCCCCACCGGGCCATTTGGTGCGCCGTGCCCCATTGGGTCCTCCACGTCCAGCGCCGAGGCTGCCGAATGGGCAGCGCTGACCACCCTCGCCCAGAGCTATGGCTGGCCAATCTATTGATTGGCCTATCCTACCCACCATCTACTTGCGCCCCAGCCATGACCGTCGTCTTGGCTGGCGGCATAGCGCTGCGAGCGCGTCGCCTCACTCCATACCATCCCTTGCGGACGAAGCCCACCAGAAACACGACATAGAAGATCACCCAGTAGGAGGAGCCAAGGTTGAACGCGGCCAGTGAGGGGTGCGCAATGAATCCGTAGATCATCGCGCCGAGTAACAGGACAATCAAGCCAAACTGACCAAAAGTTTCGCGCCAATACCAGCGTACGACGGTCGACTTGCGTGTCACACGATATGCCGGTTTGCGTCGAGGCCCATATAGCAGCGCCAACAAAACTGCTTTCGCATACACAAGTGTCAGGCCCGTCCACATTTCGCGCGACCGGAGCCATGCCTCGTAGGGCTGCGGCCAGTTGAGGGCTGCGGCGAATAATTCGATGGAAATGGCGAGCGGCCAGAAATGCACGACATACGAGAGCGCATCTGTAGCAAGCGGGAATTGCCCGATAATGTAACTGACGATGAGTGTTCCGATGATGACGAGTGTAGTGAGGCTCTGCACATAGAACAGCCCGGTTTCCCAGAAGTGCAGACGTTGCCGTAGATTTAAGCCATGCCACTTGCCCCAAAACATAAGCCGCATGGTATCGAGCGCCCAGACGCCACGTTGCTTGTACAGATTCGGGATGTCCTCGGGCGCATGCTGTGCGATAGCACCGACGATTGGCAAGTAGATCCCACGCCAGCCCATGCGCAGCGCTTCGATACCTGATTGCAGGTCTTCGACCAGGTTCCATGTCGGGAAGCCACCAATCGCCTGGAGCGCCTCTCGCTTCCACACCAGACCTGACCCACACGGAAAGACCGCGTTGGCGGCATTGCGACCCAACATGGCCGCGCAGTAAAAGAAGCGCTCCTGATTGCCAAATGGATCGCCGCGACTAACCCTGGCTTCTTTGATCGTCTGGACGAACGCCACCTTGGGATCACTGAGCAGTTGCCCGATGCACTCGCGCATGAAGACCGGAGAACCAACTTCATCGTCCGCGTCGCGTGTCTCGATGTACTGCGCATCTGGCCACAGTCGCAGCGCAAACGCCATACTGGCGTTCATATTCCCCGCTTTTGCCTCGCCATGACGCTGTGGCGAGCCTTTGGGTGGTGGAGTAAAGTAGGCGATGGTTGCGGCAGGGTTGTCGCGCCGTAACTGTGCGACTGCCGCAGCACACTCCTGGGAGTGTCCGTCATCTCCGACGACGATGCGGAGACAATGCGCTGGCCAATCTTGCTCCAGGATGGAGTGAACGGTGCGCGTCACCATCGCGATGGGTTCACCGCAAGTCGCGATGAGGACGATGACAACAGGCTCAGAGCCGCGTGGAACCAGCCCCCATTCCGGAACACTGCGCGCCCAGTTATTGATGAACGCCACCGTCAGGCTCACCAAAATGAGGAGGTTGGCCGCGACAAACGGGATGCCTTCCCAAAGCGCTGCCCTATTCATCGACATGAGCATCCACGGTGCGTACCACGCTGCGCATACGAGATAGACACTGCCAGCGAGCCGGATTCGCCAGTTACTCATGCACCAATTCCTGTAGTTGGGTACTTGCGACTCATTGCGACAGTGTGATCAGCGCCATCCATTTTCGAGGCGAAACCGGAGCGCTGTTAGCCGGATTGATGTGTCACCCCCAGGGTGTTGACGTAGATCACATCCTGCTGCTGGCGCCATTGCGCCTTCAGGCCAGGTCCGATGTCGCGCAACGTGGCGTCGCCGCTATAGACGCGCGAATAGACCGCGCACGCTTGTAACTGAGCGCGGAGCGTATCGCTCTCGGGCTGAATGCCTGGATCCACCACCCAATCGAACGCGCACAGATCGACCCGCATCTGCGAGGCGCGCTCCAGATCGTACACGTCGTCGAGGGCGCGAATATTTCCGCGCTCATACAGCGTCAAAATAACGGGATCGAGGGCGCCGACCAGTATACTGTCGCCGGGCTGTATATGCGCAGTGGCATACCTCACCACAGACGACATGGGCGCCTGGCTTACAGGAAGGACATTGAGTTGCGACACCCCAACGGCGCCCAGCAACATCACGACAAGCAAAACACTCGCACGCTTGCTCAGGAGTGCTGCGATACCGAGAAAAGTTGGATGCGCTGGGAAAGCGCCCCAGATGCGCGCCAGGAATAGGCCAACCAACGGATATCCGAAGACGTACCCTAGCAGCAGCGCATTCTGACCAGATGGCTGCGAGGCATACAGCAGGTCATAGGCGGCTCCGAGCACGCAACCCGAGAAGAGAAAGGCGACGATCAGGGGTTGATTATGGGCAAGCGCGAGTGCGCCCAACCCTGCTACAGCAGGGACGACATACCAAAGCGCCCAAGTATCGACCGCAAAGCCAGCCGATGGATGCGCAAGGATTCCAGCCATGCCATCTGCGCCCAATGTGCTCAGGAGCAGCGCGCTGGCAGGTGTGAAATATAGTAGCAGCACGGTTGCCACTGCCCAGCCAAAGACCAGCAGATCAGCCTTCCACCGACTTCTGCGCCGTACGAGCAGCATCGCAACCAATGGGATGAGGGCCAGGCATGTGCCATAGCTGGCGAGCAACGCTACCGCGTAGGCTAGCCCCGCGAGTATGAGCCAGGTCCGATTATTTTGGCGAATTGCGCGGGCGATACCCCAAGCGGCAACGGAGACTCCAGCCAGCGCCAGATTCGTTGGCGTGGCGCTATCCGATTGCAGCCACAGGACACCACACAACGACAGTCCCACGGTCGCCCAAAGCGCCGCGACATCGTCGAACAATTGGCGCGTGACGCCGATGGTCGCCGCATACGCCACGAGCGCGCAAGCAACCGCACAGTAGCGTACGAGCGACAATGCGCCTATCGAATAGGCCGTCGAGGCAATGAGAGGCCAGAGGGTCGCTCCATTTGTCCAGGCAAATGAGCTATTCACCACATGATGGCTCTGCAGAAGCCAGGCGCCGAAGAGGATGGAGTGCGCTTCATTCACCGAAGCGGATTGCGTCTCAGTGAATGCACGCCAGACGACATAAGCGCCAAAGGCGCTGCCCACGAGCCAGGTGAGCCAGACATAGAACCGCACAAGTCGCCTTGGCCCAAGCGGAACTGTCCGCAGGGTCGTGCTCACTATGCTCGGATCCCTATCGCCAAGGAGATATTCTCCGGCGACGAGCGGTGGATGTGTTCTAGAGCGCGACGACGCGAGCGATGAACGTGGAACCGACCTCGTGCGCGTAGTGGGAGGCGTCTGAACTCCGTCTATGAGCTGGCTATCTGTCCACGAATTCAAGACCGTTCCTCCTTATCCACCACACAAGCCACTGCATATGCGCCCGAATAGCCTATTCGTGCAAATCACACACCCAACAGCGCGTAGTATAGCAGTGTCGCCGCCTCCTCAAACATGAATGTACACGAAGGTCACGGCCTCTATTGAAGCCATCGGCTTGATGAGGTACAAGCGAACTGGATGGCGGCATATAAGGGAACACGTATGCCGCTTTGGATACCTGGTGATCGACGCGCAAGAAGAATGACAGCGCTGCTGTGCCTGTTGCTGATGGTGACTTTGGCAGCATGTGGCCAGACAACAACAGCGCCCACGCGCACGCCTGCGAGAACAACGGTCGTTATCACCCCGGCGGCGTCACGGGCAAAGCCAGCGATATTCTTTGGAACCGCCGTCCAGTATCAGTTGCTGCAAACAGATCTTCAATACCGTCGAATCGCGAGCGATAAGTTCAATCTGCTGACCCCTGAGAATGACATGAAATTTGGGGTGATCGAACAACGCCAAGGAACATTCGACTTTGCGCGCGCTGATGCGATCATGACGTTCGCCAGGGCAAATGGTCTGTGGTTGCGTGGGCATACGCTGGTGTGGGGACAAGACCTACCGGATTGGCTTGTGAACGGACACTTCACGCGCCAGCAGACCATCGATATCTTGAAAACCTACATCTTGACGGTTGTTGGCCATTTCAAGGGCCAGGTCATTGCTTGGGATGTCGTGAATGAAGCTCTGGACGGCTCTCAACTCAAGAACAATTTCTGGCTTCAGACCATCGGCCCAGAGTACATCCCTCTCGCGTTCGAATGGGCGCATCAGACAGATCCCCAGACAGCGCTGTTCTATAACGACTGGGGCGATGACGAGATCGGCCCAAAGTTCGACGCGACCCTCTCGATGATAAACACATTGCGCAGCCAGGGCGCGCACGTAGATGGCGTTGGCATGGAGACACACATCGGGTTCGGCTCAGTGTTCAGGCCTGAGGATGTGGTGACAAACATGGCGCGCCTGAAGGCAGCGGGACTCGACGTGGAAGTCTCTGAGATGGATGTGCAGCTTGGAGGATTACCAGGGGACTCCAACACAAAACTTCAAGAACAAGCGAATATCTTTGGACAGGTAGCTGCGATTTGCAAGGCGGCGGGCAATTGTCGATCATTCACTGTGTGGGGCGTCTGTGATCGCTACACCTGGCTGTCGCAGATAGTCACTAGCCCGCAGCAGCCGCTTCTGTTCGATGTGAATTATCAGCCGAAGCCTGCCTATGCGGCAGTTGTGAAAGCGCTCGGGGGCGCTTGAGCGCTTTCACAACGACAAATCGCACAGCGGTCGTGTTCCAGGCGCTAGCCTATCCTCTAGGCTGGCGGGCAGATGTAGTAGGACTGTGACGACGTCGGAATCTGCGCTTTCATCGTGGCAGCCGTGCAGTTCCGGCCGTTCCACTCCTGCGTGACGGGCGCAAAGAGCGCGGGCGCGCCAGTCGCGAAGTACGCGGGCGCACTACTCGCGCCAACCGTCAGCCCCAGTGAGAAGGTGTAGGTTCCCGCTGTGGTTGGCGGCGTAACGCCAATGACCACCTGATACCACTTTCCCGGCGCGAGTGAGAGCGGCAACGGCTTATACTCCAAGGTTGAGCTTACCTGCGTACCGGATGCAGTCGCGCCGACGCCTGCGCTTGCGGGGAAGTTCGCCTGCAAGAGCACATCCGCGAAGAATCCGCCGCCACAACCGCCGTCCAGGGCAGTCTGCTGCGGCGCGTAATAGGTACCATCCGCACATGGATTCCATGCGGCTAGCGGGCCAGAGTACGGTGAAAAGCTCGCGATGCGCGCCGAGATGGATTGCAGCGTGATGGCAGCGCTCGACGGATTACAGATGATGAACAAATAGCCATCTTCGGCCGACAAACCGGGATTGATGAGTGTTGGATCGGTCCCGGGATTAGAGTGACGATCCGGCACTTCTAGCGGTTTCGTCGCTGTTCCCGCCGTGATATGAAAGGCGGATGTCTGTAGACCCGAATCGGACAGCGGGCTTACAAGCAATCCGCCGACCGGGTTACTCGGGGTGTATTGCGCGTTACCATTCCCGCCCGACGCGCAACTCGCCGTCGGCGTCGCAGTCGGAGCTGGCGCGTAGTACGTCGGCACAGGCGTAGCGGTGACCTTGATGGAGGCGTGTGACGCGCTCGCCGAGCCACATCCACTCAGCGCCAGCACAGCGGCAGACAGCAAGACAACCTTCCGGGAGTGAATCCAGCGCATCCTTTGAGCCTTTCACCTGAACGTGGAGTGGACCCAGTCTAGCAGGTTGCCTGCTCACGCGCTAGACCCCGATGCGAAGTGTGACGAAGCCCACACTCTGGCATGGCCAGCCCCAACGGTTCCTCCAGATCAAGCGTCGGGGCTGGCGGGCAGCGGGCAGTCTGAGTGTATGGTCACCGTACAGAGAGCTATTGGTGGCCCAACAATAGAGTGGTCACATCCCCTAGGCTGGCGGGCAGATGTAGTAGGACTGTGACGACGTCGGAATCTGCGCCTGCATCGCTGGGGTCATGCAGTTCTTGCCGTTCCACTCCTGTGTCACAGGAGCAAAGAGCGCGGGCGCACTGGTCGCGAAGTAGACAGGAGCCGCGTCGCCAACTGCCAGCCCGAGCGAGAAGGTATAGGTTCCCGCTGCGGTCGGCGGTGTGACGCCAGTCGCCACCAGGATGGACTGACCAGCAGCCAGCGAAAGCGGAAACTGCGGGAATGGGCTTGGCTGCCCAGGACCAGTGGGAGCTGACCTCAACTGGCTCGCCTTGATTGCGGCGCCGACGCCTGCGCTGGCAGGGAAACTCGCCTGCATCGTCTCATTCGCCGCGAGGCCACCACCGCATCCACCGCCGAACTGGTTTTGCTGGGCGGCGTAATAGCTGCCATCCGTGCACGGAGTCCACGCCGCCAGGGGGCCAGAAAACGCGGTGAAGCTGGCGACGCGCGCCCACACGGATTGCACGGTGACGGCATGGGTCGAGGGATTGCAGATCTCCGTCACATAGCCAGCCTCCCCCTGAAGCTGCGGATTCACTGGCGTCTGATCGGACCCTGGAATCGCCATCGGGCCTGTCAACTCAAGCGGCTTCGACGGTGTTCCTGCCGGAATCCGATACGAGGGACCACTCAACCCCGACGCCGTCGCCTGACTTACCAGCAAATCGCCCAGTTGCATGATTGGCTGCCATTGTGGCGACATGCCAGCCGCTCCCGCCGCGCACGCCGCTGGAACCGCGCCAGCCGCTATCGTCGGCAACGGAGTAGCTGAACCAGCCGATGTTGCGGTGACCGCAGGGGTTGCGCTATTGCCTATGGTCAGCGTCTGCGAAGCATGCGTCGAGCCACAGGCACTCAGCGTCAGCACAAGAGCGAGCGTCGCGACGAGATTCCTGAAGTGAGTCCAGCGCATCCTTTGAGCCTTTCAGAAGAGGTACCCAGAGAGCAGTCATTGTTCCCTACAGGTACTATCGAGAAAGGCGGCTGGAAGTCACTTGGAGGCATGCGTGCTGTGGAGCAGTTCACACCGCTGGCGTCGTCTATGAATAGCGTCTGGAGATCGGTCGCGCTTCACGCGAGAGGAGACTCCATCACTCCAGCGCGCCGTGGACGAGTTCCCCACCGATGAGGGTCGCGGCGACCTGTGCCCCCGCGATGCGCTCGCGCGGTAGCGTGAAGGGATCTTCGGCCAGCACGGCGATGTCAGCGAGCTTACCGGGAGCCAGCGTCCCCTGATGCGCTTCCTGCCCGCCAGCGTAGGCGGCGCCTGCGGTATAGGCATACAGCGCCTGCTGGAGTGTGAGCGCCTGATCGGGCAACCACGGCGGCGCGTCGGGCGTGCGGTCGTCGTAGCGATTGATCGCCGCATGCAGGATGCGCAGCGGGTCGCAGGTATCCACTGGCGTATCGGAGCCGAGCGCGACATGAATGCCTAGCTCGCGCATCGTGTTGTAGGCGTAGGCGCGGCGGTAGCGGTCGCCCCAGTAGCGCTCGGCTGTGTGGCGATCCACCACGGCATGAAATGGCTGCACTGACGCGACAATGCCCAGCCGCGCCATGCGCTGCAGGTCCTCCAGCCGCGCGAGTTGCACGTGCTCCAGGCGGATGCGCCGCGCGTGCAGCGTTCCGTAATGCAGCCCTGCTTCAATGCCATCCAGCGCCGTCTTGACCGCACGGTCGCCAATCGCGTGGATCGCCATGCCCACGCCACCCATCGCCGCTTCACGCACCGCCCGCTCGATCTCCTCCTCGCCAGTCGTCAACAGACCGAGCGCCTTGCCGCCTTCGTAGGGATCGAGCATCGCAGCGGTTTGCGAGCCGAGTGCGCCATCCATGAAGATCTTAACGCCAGCAAAGCGCAGGAAGTCGTCGCCGAAGCCTGCCTCCAGGCCCAGCCGCAGCGCGTCGGGCAGTGATTGGCGCGGGATATAGAGCAGTACGCGCGGGCCGATCTCACCCTCGGCGCGCAGTCGCTGCATCAGCCGCAAACTGCGGTCGCCCTCGATATTATGGACGCCCGTGACGCCCCGCGAGCGTAACTCCGCGAAGACGGCCCGCATTTCGGTGAGCAGCGTGTCATCGTCTGGCGGGACAATCACCGACTCGATCAGCGCCATCGCGTCATTCTCGAAGAGCATGCCCGTCGGCTCGCCTGCGCCGTCACGCTCGATGCGCCCAGAGCCGGGATCAGACGTGTGGGCGCCGATGTTGGCGAGGCGCAGCGCCGCAGAGTTGACCCAGAGGCTGTGGTAGTCGTGGCTATTCAGCGCGACCGGATGATGTGGCGCAGCGGCGTCGAGCGAGGCTTTGGTAGGGAAACGCTCGCTCGGCCAGTTGTTCTTGTCCCACGAATGGCCGACAATCCATGTTCCCGCTGGCGTCGTCGCGGCCCGCGCCTGCACCAGCGCCACCGCTTCATCCTCCGAGCGAGTCTCGCGCAATTCCACGTCGAGGCGACCCTGCGCGTAATACTGGAGGTGCGTGTGCGCGTCGATGAACCCAGGCAGCGCGATGCGACCCCGCAGATCGAGCGTATCGGTGAGCGGGCCAGCATAGTCACGCATGTCGGTGGCGTCACCTATCGCCAGGATGCGCCCCGACCAGCGATCGATCGCCATCGCCGACACGAGCGGCTGCCCCGGCTCCATCGTATGAATAACGCCGTTGAGCAGCAGCAGAATAGGCCGTCGTGGAATCGCCATGTGGGGATACACCTCCTCTTTTGCGGGCCAACGCAAACGTCACCGGCCCTGACATTGTATCGCGCTGACGGCGCCGCACGACAACGAAGCGGATGTCATCTCGATACGCTCACAGGCGCCATGGCAATCGGGCGGACGCTTGACGTTCGCGGTAGGCTGGCCTACACTTCAGGCTAGAGTGAAGTGCGCCAGGTCCCAGAGGTTCGGGATATCGCCGATGATGTCCGCGCGTCGCTGGCGCTAGGAGATACAAATCAATGAGCGCAGACTCCAAGACCGTCGCATCAGGCGCCGCCCAAGAAGACGAGCGATTCATCCCGATTCCACATGCGAAGCGGGGTCAGGAATACAAGTCACCGAAGAACTTTCAGCAGCCACTGCTCGATAGCTTCTATCGGCTGACCGTCACGCTGCTCTGCCTCTCCCTGCCGCTCGCTCCGGCGGTGATCTTCTTCATGATTCTGGCCTATTCGAAGGCCATCCAGAACGGGCTGCTCTGGTTGTGGGTCACCATGATCGTGTTCATCGAAGTGATCGCGCTGCTCGTGGCCTGGGGCATCTGGCAAGAGGCGATTGGCCGCGCAGGGGTGAAGTATCTGCGCGCAGGCCAGCGCTAGTTCGCACACGCGCCTAACCCGTCAACACCTGAGCGCCGCTGACCGGAGATAATCCAGCGAAGTCAGCGGCGCTCAGGCGCTCAGGCTCTCTGCCCATACACCACATATACCGGGAAAATGCACTTGCCGCGCTTGACTTCCTCGCGCGCAGCCTGCGCCGTCGCTTCGTAGTCGGGCTCAGATGCGATGCCTAGCGCCACGACTGGCCCACGCATCGCCTGCACCGCAGCGAAGTAGTCCGCCTCCACCAGTTGCCCGATGCGCCCGCCATAGTGCCCCAGTGGCAACTTCACATGATGGACTGTGACATTCCTCAAGCCCGCGTCCTTGAGGAATTGTTCCAGATTGGTCGCCAGGTGGATGTCCAGATTGCGACGCGCCAGCACAGCGGCGACCCACTCGTCCACCGTGTGCAACGCCTGCCCGCCGCCTTCAGATGTGCCAGCCTCCACGACCTCGACCCAGCCATCGGGGCGCGTCACACGGACCAACTCGCCCAGCACACGCGGCCACGCATCGCGTGGAATCGCGCCAATCATATAGCGCTGATGAACATAGGAGAACGCGGCATCCTCGAAAGGCAGCCCTTCGAGCACATTTCCAGCGATGAAGGAGTACCTGGGCGTCCGCGCCTGCTGCGTGGCTGCGTCTTCCGCTGGCGAAGCTACATCAACGCCGACCACCTGCGCCTGCGGAAACAGCTCCGCCATCTCGATCGCCCAACGCCCCGTACCACTGCCCACATCGAGAATGCTCTCTGGTGAGCCAATGGGCGCGGCGAAGTTGCCGCGCAGGCCATAGCGCATCATATAGTGCTGGAAGTCGAGGCGGTTGACCTCATCCATGTCATTCGGGAGCACATACGGCACGCCACGCAGAAAACGCCGGCCCATCGTCGTGCGGTGCATCGTATCGGCGGCGCGTGCGCTTCCCTCACTGCTACCGCTCCGGCGCCAGAACTGCCACCATGCCATCGCGCTGCTCCTTCTGCTGGGCCGACGCAAACAGCATCGGTCGCGACCTGCTCGAAGTATGGTCGGTCATCGCTTCCTTGTCAATGACACGCCAACGCAGCCAACGCCGACAGCGCGGGCGGCGAAGGCAATCAAGAAGTGAGTGGAGACTCCCCGCCTACGTTTTATAGCATGGCGTCGAGTTCGCGCAGAAAGAGTTCGATGTCCGTGACCAGGCCCATCGCTTGAGTGGTGCCGCGATCCGCCAGCTTGGTCACGACACTGGGATTGATGTCCACCACCACGCATTTGACGGTGGCAGGCAACATGTTGCCAGTGGCGATGGCGTGCAGCATCGAGGCGGCCATCACGCAGACTTCCACGCCAGCGCACGCCTCGCGCATGCGGCCCTGCGCCTGCACGCTATCAGTGATGACACCGGGCATCGGACCATCGTCGCGAATCGAGCCTGCCAGCACGACCTCCACGCCACGTTCCAGTGCGCTGGCGATGATGCCATCGCCTAGCAGCCCGCGCTTGTGCGCCTCCTCCAGCGAGCCAGCCGCGCGCACCGTGTTGATGGCGCGCAGGTGGTTGCGGTGGCCATGTTCCACTGGCTGCCCCGTCTTGAGGTCTACCCCTAACGAGGTGCCGAACATCGCCGCTTCCGTGTCGTGCGCGACAATCGCGTTGCCACCAAAGATCACCTGGATGTAGCCCTTGCGAATGAGCGAGGCGACATGCTGCCGCGCCGCCGTGTGGACGATGGCCGGGCCAATCACGAAGAGGGTCTTGCCGCCATGATCACGGCACTCGCGCATGGCTTCGGCGACCTCAGTAATGGCGAGCGCCTTGGCGCGTTCGGAGGACACAGCGCTCTGCATGAAGCCAAACGCCTCGCGCTGATGGCGTGGACGCTCCAGCGGCTCAACCCGCACACCCTCGTAGCCCACCACGACCGAGTCACCAGCGCGAACCATGTGCATGGGACATGCCCGCGCATCGCCACGCTCACGGTCCACCACAATCGCGACATCCATCTCGATGTTGGCGACCTCGACCCAATCGCCAGCCACACGCACGAAGGTCGGCAGATTCGCGGTGGAATAGAAGTCATCCGGCAGCACGCCATCTTGTGGGGCTGGCGCCACGCGCGCGTCGCGCTCGGTGAAGAGGACGGCGCCGATGCGCTGGAGCTCGCCGAGCAGTTCGTTGAGCGCCTGATCGGTCTCGGCGGTCACCTCCATGCGGATGTAGCTTTCCTCTATCTCGCTCTGGCCGACGCGCATCTCCTGCACGTGAAAATGCGCGCCAGCGTCCTCGATGGCGCCCCAGACACGCGGAAGAATCAGGGAGTCAATGATATGTCCCTCTAATTCGATGACCGTGCTTGCCATACCCTGATCTCCCCCTGCTCTCCCCTGCTCGCGACCCTACCTCACGCGACCTCTATCGCTCCCAACTCATATCATACCCCCGACGACGCGGGCTAGCCGTTGAGGCTGAGCACCATCTGTGGCGGCGCAATCTGGTGGTCGGCGCTAATGGAGACGACAGCGGTGCCGACGGCGAAGAACTCGATGACGTGGCTATCCCAGCCATGATTCGACTCTTTGATCTGGGTGCCTGTGATGCCATCCGCGCCGAGATTCTCCGCCTCGGCCTGCATCCGCTCCATCGCCAGTTCGCGCGCATCATACAAGCCCTGCGTGTAGTTGGTCATCTCGGTATTGCGCCCGACCGTCTTCATCCATTGGCCCAACCCCTGATAGGCGATGTGGTAGACGCAACTTCCCATCACCAGCCCTTGCGGACGATAGCCGGCGGCGAGCAGCGTGCGGAAATCCTGGCCAGAGAGGTCGCTGGTGAACGGCTTGCCAAACTTCGTGCGGTGATTTGTGCCATCACGCGAGCGCACCGCTGTGCCAATGGCGATGAATTCCGCCAGATCAGCGCCCCACTCGTAGCGCCCGACATCGAGCCGCACGCCGACGATGCCATCGGCGCCGAGCGCGTCAGCCTCCGCTTCCATGCGCGACATCGCCAGTTCACGCGCGCTATACATCGCCTGGGAGAGCACGCCAAGCTCCTGGCTGGCGTTGAACATCGAACGCTGATAGCCGATATGGTAGATGCTCGACCCCACAACCATGCCGACGGGATCGAATCCCGCTTCTTTTACGAGCAGAAACTCATTCACGGAAAGATCACTTGTGAAGAGTGGTCGCATGCCATCGCCGCCACGCATGCGCTTCAGGCGCTCCACCGCGTGCTGTGGCATCTGCACTGGCGTACCCTGCTGGTCGGGCTGAATTCCCTGCATCGACTGATCCTGCTGCGGTTGTCCTTGCCCCTGGTTCTGTCGCGGCATCGTGGTAACTCCCTTGTAGCCGGGGAATATTTCCCCCTCACCGTCTCCCAGCCCGCACTGGGCGGGCGCGTGCGCTGTGACCCCAGGTGGTTAGCCTAGCAGACGGCGCAGCGCGGCGCCATCGTGCTCGCTTGTCTGCGCCAGATCCGCCAGATCGGCGGCCAGCGATTCTATCCATTCGTCTACGCTCAGTGGCTCACTCTTGAGGGTAATGCCGCGCACCGCATGCGACCGCGCCGCCTGCAGTTCGTGCGCAGCGCCAGCGATGAGCGTGTATTCCCACTCGCCTAACTGCACCACGATGCGTCGCACCGGATGCCCGTGGCTGAAGAGTCCGCCGCCGCGCTCGATCTGCGTGCGATGCGGCAACGCCCCGCCCAACTTGGTAGCAAGCGCCTCTAGAAATGCCGCGGTGTCGGTTTCCTCAGAGCGCAGCGCGGCGGCGAGCAGCTCGAACTGCATACCCTGCCCCATTGGATTCATCAGGTCATCGCTAGCCATGCGCGCGCTCCTTCTCTCCGACGCTTCCGCCCTGCTTACTGATCGAGAAAGACTACCATCTGCGGTGGCGTGATCTTGTGGTCTGCGCTGAGCGGCGCCACCGCTGTCCCCACCGCGAACATGTCTACGAGGAAGGTACGCCAGTGGTTCATGGCTGGCCCCGCGTCACGGTCGTTGAGCTCTTCCCAGAACTCTGGGTCGTTCTTCGAGAGTGAAGGCATGACCTCCACATGCATGCCCACCACACCCTCAGCGCCCAGCTCCTGCGCCTCGCTTTGCAGCCGCCCCATCGCCAGATTGCGCGTGGCGTACATCGCGTCGGTGAAATGATCGACTTCCTGGTTGTAGCTGCCATAGCCACCCATCGCGCCTGACCAGCCGTACATCCAACCAGAAATCCGCTGGAACTCGACGCCATTCTGATAGGCGGCATAGACGGAGACGCCCAGCGTCAGCCCCAGTGGACGATAGCCCGACTTGAGCAGCGTGGCGAACTCCTGGCCGGAGAGATCGCTCGTGAACGGCTTGCCAAACTTCGTCCGATAGCTGGCGCCCGCCCCGCCGGGAGCCGTGCGCGCGCGCACCGCCGTGCCAATGGCGATGAATTCGGAGAGATCGGCGCCCCACGCGAACCGGCCAACCGTCAGCCGCACGCCGACGATGCCATCGGCGCCGAGCGCGTCAGCCTCCGCTTCCATGCGCGACATCGCTAGTTCGCGCGCCTGATATTTCGCCGCGGTCAGGGTGTCGAGTTCCTGATCTTGATAGACATAGCCCATGCCGAAGCCGCCATACGCCATGTAGTTGGGCTGCCAGCCGACGTGGTAGACACTGGAGCCGACGACCATACCCACCGGCTCGAAGCCTACCTCATGGATGAGCGCCAACTCATTCACACTGAGATCGCTGGTGAAGAGCCGCCGACGGCCATCGCCGCCACGCATCTCGGCCAGTCGCTCCTGCGCGTCTTGCGGCAATTGCTCGGCGATGTTCTGCTGGTCGAGCGGGACATCCTGTCCGCCGCCCGATGGGGCGCCATTCTGATTCGCGGGCTGTTTCGGCATCGCGCTTCTCCTTAAATAGTGTTGGCGAGTGAAACTGCGCGCCTCCGTCTATGCGCTGAGTGGCGAACCACAGATGCGACAAAAACGGGCGGATGGATCGGTCGTCGTATGACCATTGACGCAGACACGAACTGATTGCGCGAGCGGCGCGCCAGAGCCAGGCGCCGCGAACTGCATGGGTTGCGGCTGATAGGCTGTCTCGTGGACGGCTGGCTGTGGCGGATAGGCCACGGCGGGCGCCTGCGGAGCAGCCAGCGCGGGCGCAATCTGCCATACCCCGCTGAATGACCCCCGTGGCGGCGCGGCTGGTCGTGGCGCCGGATCGCGGAATGGGTGGAAGATATACGTAATCAACGCGATGAGCAGTGGCGGCGGCGGCGGAGCCATCGCGCCGAACTTCTCACGCGAGACGGCCTCACGCAGGAAGAAGCGAATCAGCCACAGGCCGACCAACGCTGAGACGAGCATACCCACGACGGGAACGCCATCCCACAGGCCATGCAGCGCGACAGCGATGGCGAAGGCGAGCAGCACCCCAAACGTCAGGCGGAAACTGCGCTGGCCACGGTCGCGCCAGACAGCGCCAACGACAATCGCCGTCCAGGTGACGTGGCCGAAGATCGCCAGCAACCCGCGCAGGAGGAGTGTCTGGTTGACCGCCGCAATGCCGCCGCCATCCTGAAAGCCGTTGAAGTAGGCGGTAATGGCATAGAGCGTCGTTTCGAGGGTGGCGAACCCGGCGCCTGCCGCCGCGCCCAGAATCACACCGTCTATCTCGCTGCGCAGGCGTCGCGAGCGCAGAAACCAGACGACCGCAAGCGCCTTACAACTCTCCTCGATGAAGCCGATGATCATCGCCGCGCTCAGGGAATTGCCGTTGACGAAGATCGTTTCGAGGATGAAGGCTAACGTCACCCCCAACACGGCGCCGCTGATGAACGCGCCCCATGGAATCCAGCGGGGCATATCGGAAAGATAATCGCTATCCCAGCAATAGATGAAGAACGTGACGGGCGCGAGCGCGGCGGCGACGGGAATGACAAAGAGCAGCGCCGGTTTGCCAACGACATTGTTCAGCAGGTATTCGCCGATCACCAGCAGGATGATTCCAATCAGCAGCACCTTCCAGTAGTGCTTGCGCCACTCCAGACCCAGGAAGCCACCGACACCCTGCCCCGCCGGGATACCACGATCGACAAAGTTGAAAGGCGCGGACGCGGCGGGCGGCGCATAGCCAGCGGGTGGAACATACATCGGCGCGGCGCTGCCCTGTCCCTGGAGGGGATAGAAGGTCAACTCCGTCTGCCCGATGCGAATCACCTGGCCGGGTTGCAGCGGCCAGGAGCCGTGGACCCGCTGGCCATTCAGATAGGTGCCGTTGGTGGAGCGCAGGTCTTCGATCATGTAGCCTTGCGGTGTCCAGCGGATGACCGCATGGATGCGCGAGGCAAACGGATCGGAGATCATGATGTCATTCGAGGCAAGTTTGCCGATGTACATCTCTGGCCGAAATAGCGGCGCCTGGTCGCCCTTGGCGAATCGGCTGCGCCAGGCAGGTCCGCGAATGACCAGAGTGGCGAGGTAAGGGGGCGGGCTCGCGACGGGCCTGGCGGCTGATGGATGGGCTACCGACGATCTGCTCATGCACGGCTCTCCTGCTTGGTCCTGCATTGCTCCAGCGCTGCGCCTGCCTGGCGCCCACCAGTAGGGCGACTTCTATGGTATACGAAGTATACAAGCCACACGGTCCATCGGACTGCGAATCTGTCCACCGGTTACGGTGGGGCAGGCGCAGGAGCGTAAGCAGCCAGAATGCCGATTTCATACCAAGTTCGCTTCGGACCTCACCCACTGGTCCCTGCCTCGCTCGCTCGTGGGGTCCCCCTCTCCCCATGGGAGAGGGGCTGGGGGAGAGGTTTTGGGGGTGAGGTCGGCTCATGTTGCGCGAAGAGTTGAGGAGGGAGAAACCCATGACCAGCGCCCGACGACTCATCACGTGCCTCGGCGAGGGATTGATGGACATGCTGCCCATCGTCGAGGAAGGGGCGACGGTCGGCTTCCGGATGGCGCCCGCTGGCAGCATCCTCAATGTCGCGGTCGGCCTGGCGCGTCTGGACGAACCAGCGGCGTTCGCGGGCAGGCTGGCCGATGACTACTTCGGCAGGCGTATCGCTGAGTATGTGCGCGCGGAGAACGTCGGCGCACAGTTTCTGACCGTGGCGCCGGGACAGTCCACGCTGGCATTCGTGATGCCCCCCGACACGTCCGTTGGAGCCACCGAGCCATCTTTCTCCTTCTTTGGCGACCACGCCGCTGACACACTGCTCACCCTCGACGACATCCCCGCCGCGCTCTATGAGGAGACGGCCACACTGCACCTTGGCTCCATCAGTCTGCTGCGCGGCGAGACACCCCAAACCGCGCTGACCATCGCAGAACGATTGAAAGGCCACGCGCTCCTTTCGCTCGACCCAAACATCCGGCCGAATCTCGTCACCAACGAGATGGAGTATCGCGCCAGACTGGACCACTTCTTCGCCCTGGCCGATGTGCTGAAACTGAGCCTGGCCGACCTTGCCTGGCTGGAGCCTGGTTCCGAGCGCGCCGACCCGTTTGCGGTCGCTGCGTCGTTTCTGGCGCGTGGTCCGGCGCTCGTCGCGCTGACACTCGGCGCACACGGCGCGGTGCTCGTCACAGCGGGTGGCGGCTCTGTCCATCTGCCCGCGCCACAGATCAGCCTGGTTGATACGGTGGGCGCGGGTGACGCCTTCGCGGCTGGCCTGCTCAGCGCACTGGCCGACCGCGGCGTGACCTCACGCGCGGCATTGGCGGCGCTGCCACCTTCGGCGCTGGCGGGCGCGCTACGCTGGGCGACAACCATCTCGGCGCTCACCTGTGCGCGGGCCGGAGCCAATCCGCCGACCCGCCGCGAGGCGCTGGCATGGCTCGCGCAAAACGGCGCTCCGCCATCCCCCACGATGACGGAAGAGTAGGACTGTGAGCCGCGTCACAAACCTTGGGCGCGAACCAGCGTATACTTTTTACCGGGGGGTTGCTCGGGCGCCAGGCGCAGCTAGGCGTAATGGAAGATTGATATTCACCGTAGCAACGAGGTGTGGTACACTCCCAGTTGCGAGCGTAGCCGCGCTGTTTTACGGGCATCCATTCATCCATAAGCGGCCTCGCTTGACAGGCGCCCCGGCGCACGTTAGATTAGGCGTGCGGCTTTGGACGCACACCTAGAACACCGATCATCCGTCCTTATTTTAGTGTTTGGTTGCGCATCGCCCTGGCGAGCGGTATTCGTGGCGAAGAGCGCCACAACCGTCTCGCCTGACCCGCCACTTCACCAGCAACATCATCGCTGGCATGGCGCGGCCACTGCGGTTGGGAGATGTATGGAGTCACCAGAAATCGTCGGCGGACGCTACCGCCTCGAAGAACCCATTGGCCGCGGCGGCATGGCGACCATCTTCAAAGCGGTTGATGAGCAGATGATGGACCGCGTCGTAGCGGTCAAAGTGCTGCGCGAAGTCTATAGCAACGACCCCAAATTCGTCACGCGCTTCCAGCGCGAGGCGCGCGCCGCATCCGCCCTGCAACACCCCAACATTGTGCAGGTCTTCGACTACGGCCAGAGCGCCGAGAGTTACTATATCGTCATGGAATACATCGACGGGATGGACCTCCGCCGCTACCTCAAGCGGCGTGGCAATGTCCTCCCGGTCGAGCGGGCGGTTGAGATTGCGCGGTCAGTGGCGCTGGGTCTGGGCGCGGCGCATCGGCGCGGCATCGTCCACCGCGATGTGAAGCCGCAGAACATCATGGTGAATGACGATGGGTTGGTCAAGTTGACCGACTTCGGCATCGCCAGCATGTATAAGGACGCCGACGCCGAGCGCCTGACGACCACCGGCATGACGCTGGGAACGGTGCAATATTACGCGCCAGAGCAGGCGCAGGGCGAGATCGTGCGGCCAGCGGCGGATATCTACGCGCTGGGCATCGTGATGTATGAGATGCTCACTGGCCAGACGCCGTTCGATGGTGACACGCCCGTCGCCGTGGCGATGAAGCACATCCAGGAAGATCCAGAGCCACCGAGCGCGCTGAATCCACGCATTCCGCCGAACCTGGAGCGCATCATCATGCGCTGCCTGGCGAAAGACCCGATGGCGCGCTACCGCGACGGCGACGAACTCGCCAACATGCTCAATAACTTCATGGGCGCGCCGGGCTCACGCCGCACAGGCCCCGCGATGGGCGCGGCTGCTGCGGGCGCCTACGCTGGCGACGCCTACGCCGACGCGCAGGGCAGACGCTCCGGCGGACCTCGCGCTGGCGACTACGGCGCAGCGGCGTTTGGCGCGGCTGGCCCCGCGAGTGGCCCGCGCGGCGCAGCGCGCCCACAGATGGGCATGAGCGGTCGGGGACAGGCCTACTCGCCCTATGGCGGGATGAATGACGAGCCGACCTATGATGGCCCGCCAACCTATGACGACTTCGGCGCCCGCAACAACAACTACGGCGCCCAGGGGCCCACACGTCCGTGGGAGACGGCTGGCACGCAGCCGCGTGTCGACACGCCATGGCGCCAGGGCGACAATGGCAACGGCAATGAGCCGCCGCGCCGCAATGTGCCGCTGATCGCCGCCATCGTTGGCGCCGTGCTGGTGGTGCTGGTGGTCGGCTGCTTCCTGGTCTATGCGATAAATGGCGCCTTCACTGGCAGCGCGAACGTCGGCAACCAGCCGACGGCGACCGTCCCGCAGACCGTCATCATGCCGAACTACCTCGACCCGACCAAACTCTGGACGTGCACCGAGGCCCAGGCGGACGCGCTGAAGAACTATGGGCTGAAAGCGACTTGCACGGGCAAGTTGCATTCTGAGACCGCCAACCAGGTGATCGATGAAATACCAGCGGCTGGCACGACGCTCAAATCGGGCGACTCGATTCAGCTCATCTTCAGCACGGGCCTGAACAAAATTCAGGTGCCAGATGTCGTCGGTAAGACCTACTCGCAAGCCTCCGATGCGCTGATCGCGAAGGGATTCACTGTCGCCCTGGTGACGCAGTACAGCGCAACCGTTCCGGTGAACACAGTGATAAGCACCGATCCGGCGGCATATACGTGGGTGCAGCCAGGGGTGGACCCCAGTACGACCAAGGTGACGGTCACCGTCAGCCAGGGACCACAGGCGACCGCGACAGCGGCAGCCACCGCGACGACGGCAGGCCCGACGGCGACGGCGACAACGGCAGGCCCGACGGCGACACCGACATGTCCGTCTGGAATCACGCCAACACCTGGCACTAGTCACTGCTAGCCGCAGACTCTCCGCCATTTCCGGCGGCGCGCCCCTCGCATGGAATACACTGTGCGAGGGGCGTTGTGTGTCTGCGCCCCGCCACTTCGACATTACCCCGCCCAGCAGGAAGAATTCGCGCTCATGCCTCGTCCGCGTGTGTATAGCACGGAAGGGTTCACGCTTCGGCGCATCGACTTCGGTGAAGCCGACCGCATCCTCACGCTCTTCACGCCGACCTACGGCAAGACCCGCGCCATCGCCAAGGGTGTCCGCCGGACCAAGAGCCGTTTAGCCGGGCATCTGGAGCCATTCACCCGCACACAACTGCTGCTCGCGACAGGCCGCGACCTCGACATTGTGACCCAGGCGGAGGGACGCGAGCGCTTCGAGCGACTACCCACCGATTTCTGGTCGGCGACGGCGGCATGGTATGTCTCGGAATTGATCGACCGCTTCCTCGAAGACGCCGACCCTCACCCGCGCCTCTACGCGCTCTTCGTCGAGACGCTGCGACTGCTCGATGCGCAGGCGGCGGAGGCCGACCACAGCCGCAGTTGGCTCGCGCTGCGCTTCTTCGAGTTGCGGCTGCTCGACGAGTTGGGCTATCGGCCCAGTCTGCATCACTGCGTGAGTTGCGATCAACCGCTGCGGCCCGTAGACCAGGGCTACAGCGCGGAGATGGGTGGCGCACTCTGCCCCGACTGCATGCGCTACGGTGCGCGGCGCTTCTCACTCAGCGCGCTGAAGGTGATGCGCCTCCTCCAGATGACGGAGTGGAGCGCCGTTCCGCGCCTGCGCCTGGAACCCGACCTCAAATCGGAAATCGAGACGACACTGCAGGTGACCATCCGCTTCCACCTGGAGCGCGACCTCAAGTCGTGGACGTTCTTATCGCTAGAGCATCGTTGAGTTCCCGCGTGGGGTCTGCGAGGAACCGTACTACTACCCGCTCTGCGTGTGGTGTCAATCCGTGGAGCGCCCGTTCCTCTTTGGTGCGAGGGGGCTTGATGTACACCTTCACGTTCAAGTCGCGGAGCAACTGCCGCACATAGTCGTGCGGCGCGTTTGCCAGCCAATAGTTTACCAAGTGGGTCGTTTTGACGTGCGATTCTTCTTCTCCAGCTTCTGGCCCGTCCCATTCGTGTGTGATCCCTGTCCACCCTACGGGAATGCCCGTTTCAGCCGTGAAAGCCTCTTTGTCTACGCCTAAGATTGCAGCAGCTTCTTCAAGCGACAGTTCATCGAGCAGTAGGCGCTCGGCTGTCCCTTGTTTCGCAGTTTCAGTCCGCTTGGCGCCCGCCATTATGAAATAGCGCCCGTTGTTGCCTCTTGCCCGCCTTAATCGTTCAAGAAGCGCCCTACGTCGTCGGGCAATCTCTAATTGGCGCTCCAAGTGTGGAACCGAACGCTTGCGGTCTTCTTCAGCCGCGATTTGCTCTTGATCAAGCTGGGCGAGCTTCATGCGGAGGTCGGCTATCATCTCGTGGCTGTCAGGGTCGGCGCTCAAGGCGTCAATTGCCTTCAGATAGCCAGCGCGCTTCTTTTCCCGTTCAGAATCAAGCCTCTGATATATGTCAATTTTGCCTGCCGCTCGTTCTGCGTCTTCTTCCCACACAGCGGCCTGTTGTTCAGCTTTGTCGGCAAGATCAAGGAGTTGCTGAGGGTCGGTTAGCGTCTTCGCCAGCGCGTACAACACGATCTGGTCTACCTTCCTTGCGTTGATGTTATGCCGCATGCAGAAGTGGCTTGGCTGACTAACCTGCGATGTGCAGTCGTACAAAGGCATGGGAACCTTGGACGTGGAGCGCCAGTGACGAGTCATCATCCCTCCGCATCGCGCGCAGAATGCGAACCCACCATGTAGGAGCGTGGCATCTTCTGGATACGGGCTATTGGCCCGCTCTATCTTCCCACCGAATATGCGATTGCGTTCTATGGCGCGTTGGGCCGCCCCCCACACATCCGGCTCTACAAGGATAGGCACAGAGCCTTCCGCTAGTGGATAGGTCGTTTCCTCATAGTCATCGTCTTTGCTGCGGTTACGGGATGTGGCGTAGTTGTTCTTGAGTCCAGTATCTTCATCCATCAGGTCTTCTCTGACAACTTGCCACCGCTTACGGCGTCCGCGGCCACAATAGACAGGATTGCGAACAAGCTCAATAATGGAGGTTCCATTCCATTTGCCGCCACCCGCTGCCCTGGAGATACCGCGCTGCGCGAAATCTCTGGCAAGGCCGCGCGCAGAGGCATGTTCATCGGTCGCAAAGCGACTGAATATCTCACGCACGATAGTCGCTTGTTCTGGGTCTTCGATGAACCCGCTGTAGGTCTTCTCATCTGGGCCCTTGGGTCGCCACTTGTACCCATACGGCGCTCCATACCGACCACCCGCAGGGAGGCCAGCGGCATAGCGTCGTTCGCGCCCTGGCGTCATGCGCTCCGCAATACGTTGGGCTTCAAGTTCACCAAAGAGTTCTGTCGCCCAACCGCGCAATCGCCCATCAAACGTATCGGGTACTTTTCCATCCGTATCCCTTAGATTGGCAAACCGCCATTCAACGTTGTATAGGTCGCAAAACAACATGTAGAAGTTACGCTGTTCAGACACGCGGTGGAGACGTTCTGGCTCACGTGCCACGATCACGTCTACCTCACGGCGCTCAGCGAGCAACAGAACCGACTCTAGCACCTTGCGCTTGACGTTGTATCGCCCAGACTTGCCTATTTCTGAGTAGGTATATGGGTCGGCTACCAGCGTCCAACCCATCTGCCCGATGAACTCCTGACATGTCTCAACCTGCGATTGCACATCTGATACGGTATTGCTCTTGCGAGCGTAGATAACCGCGCGCGCACTGGCTGGGTCACGGTCTTCTATGGGTACAGCGCGCGTCGTTGCCTTCTTGGCCATCGTAGTCCCTCCTTAAACGCTCCAAGCAACGGTACGCTTTACCGTCGATTGCAGCGTCTTGCCTAGCGAATTTCTTTGGGCCGCACGCTGTCTCCATTCATATGTCGCTCAAGGAACGCCCGTTGCGCTGCATGTAGTTCGGGTACTGGCTCCGCAGGCTTCATCGTGGGTTGCCATCGCGCGCCATATGCGGATACTTTCAACGAGTACCCTACGCAATACACAATCCCGGGCATTCCTCCAGCAGGCGCCACAGGGGTAGCCAAGCTCAACAGCAAACAGCGTGACCTGCGCCCGCGCCCATCAGATGCGGCTCGCGTCAGACTGAGACGGAGCCGCATGGTACAATTTCCTATGTCAATCGTCTGAGATATGTACAAGTCTACACGGGAACACACAGAAACCCTCGAGACCGCACCATCAGACGAAACAGGCGTAGTACAGGGTGAGAGGCGCGCGACAACGATGACAAGCATCATCAGATATACCGGTGAATTCCTCAAACATCTGGTTGGCGTAGCGCTGCTCTGCTGGCGGCGCATGCTGCGCGCCGCAATGATCTCGTTTGGCATCGGCGTCGTGCTGGCGATGCTGATAGCCGTCATCTCCACCGGGCAAGCGTTCCCTGGCGTCCTCTCGGTCGTGGTGGCGCTGATCTTCGGCGCCGCGCTGGCCTATGGCGTCGCCCTGACCATCTTCCTCGACGAATTCCTGATGGGCGCAGTAGATCTGATCAAGATGCTGGAAGGCGATGTGATGGCAGTCGCGCACATCACCGCCGAAGTAGGTGAACGTGAAGCAGGCGACGTGGCGCATGGCCTCCGTCGCCTGTTTGGCATCGTCGGCGCGGCCAGCCATAAGGGTCCACTGGCGCCGACTCGGCCCACCTTCCCAGCGTCGCCCGCTCGTCGGGCGAAGACCGCGCTGGAAGTCGCCGCTGGGGCTGCGGCAGTCGCTGGCGCCGCTGGCCTGGCTGGACGCTTCGGCGAAGATCACCCAGTGCGCCCAGTCGGGGCGCCGCAGGTGGCGCAACCCGTGCGCGCCGATCATTTGCCACGCATCGGCTGGACCCTCGAACATGAGGCGATTCGCCCACCGCAACCCAGCGTTCCTTCACAACCGCCCGTCGCAGAGGCCGCCGTTGGCGTCGCCAGCGCAGCCGCACTTGCCGCCGCAGCCGGGGAAGTCATCCACCACGTCAACGCGCCAACGCTTCCAGAGACGCCCGCCGAGTACACGCCGAGCGAGCCACTGGAGCCAACAGAGCCAGCGGAAGACGAGCGGCTGGCTGAGCCAGCGGCGCTGGCCTGGCCGGAAGATGAACTTCCCACCGAGCACGCGGAACCGCCCGCGCCTATTTATGAGCAGCCAACCCTCGACATGCCCCCGCATCTCGACGATCAGCCGACGTTAGAGATGCCGCCGATCGAGGATCAGCCGACGATGGAAATGCCTCCTGTCGAGGATCACCCACACGTCGCGCCGTTCATCGCGCCCGCTGCGGCCCTGCCCGCAATGGGTGTAGCGAGCGCGCCTGTTGACATCGCGATGCTGGCCCGCGCCGCCAACACCAATCCACTCTCACCCGAGATGCTGCAGCGAGCGGCCAATACCAACCCACTGCCAGCCGTTGCCCGGCCACCCGCGCCAGATACTCATCCACTCGCGCCGGAAGCGCTCCTGATACCAGCGCCCACCACGACGCCACTCGCGCCGGAAGCGCTGGCAGCCGCGCCCACCACGACGCCCCTGCCGCCGGAAATGCTGGCGAAAGCGCCGTCTACGACTCCGCTGTTCCCGGAGTTCCAGTCGAATACCCTTGAAACGCCGCTCATAGCGCCGTCCATCGTAGCCGCCGCGCCAGTCTACGAGCCAACCGAAGAGCCGACGCCTGTCGCTATGCCTGCTCCTGCCCCCAAGGCGCCGCGCCAAGCACTGCCAGTGATTGACCCGTTACTTGGAGTGCGTTCACGGTCTACGACCCCACTGACGCCGGAAGAGATGGAGTCAATCGCGCCTCAGCCAGTCGCGCCGGAACTGCCCGCAGCGCAGGATGAGCCACCGGCCCCACGAATGACTATCTTCAGCGAGCCACCTCTCGCCGCCGAGGCCAACGAGCCTGTCGCTGATGAGCCTGTCACTAACGAGCCAGTCGCTAACGAGCCAGTCGCCAACGAGGCGTACGAGGACCCGATGCCTGAGCCGCCTGTCCGCTCACGCTTTTCGCGCATCACGCAGCCAGTGGAGGGATTGGCCAGTCACTTCGATTCCTTCAGCCTCAACCACGGCGCCGCGCCCAGCCAGCGCGTCAATACGCATGAGGGCGGCGGCCTGTGGGAACGGCTCAGCCATGCGCTGACTGAGCGTGTGGGCGCGCCCTCCAGTCCCTTCTCGACGGCGTCATCAAACTACCTCGACCCGGAGCGCTCAGCCGATGACACCGAGGCGGGCGCGCGAGAAGAATCACCGCAAGCCTGAATTCATCGAGTTTTCAAGCTCTGCAATTTCTCATATTCAATTCAGGTTCAGTTCATCTCCCGTTTAGGTCGACGTGCAATACTGCATTCTAGTGAAGAGCAGTACTGGGCCGATACCGGCGATGAGGCCATAGAGCCGGCCCATGCGAGAAACAGGGAGTGTCGTATGGACTACATGCCGTTGAATGAGGCCGCCATCACAGATGAGGCAGTGCTGCCTGGAACGCTTTCCCCTGGGAGCAGCTTTCCGAGCCGCCCACGCCTGGGTCCCGAAGTGCTGCGCTATCGTGGCATTGTGATGAACCTGCTGACCGGCTCCGTGCTGGTGCATGGCCGCCCAACACAACTCGCCGTGCCACACCGCGAATTGCTCGCCGCGCTGATGCGCCGCTGCGGTCAGATCGTCAGCCCGATGTGGCTTGCCACCCAACTACACGTAAACGTCGCCGAGATTGACAAGCTCGCCGCCTCACTATGTGAGGCGCTGGAAGAGGCAGGGGCAGCCGCCCTGCCGCGCCGTGTCGAGGGCCTGGGCTACGTGCTCTGGCGCTAGCCGCAATCACACCTGAGACAGAACGAACCGCCCGCTGGAGTCGTGGACTTCGGCGGGCGGTTCTGTATCTGCGCGTACTCGATTCTTCCAAGAAACACCATACGTGTATGAGCGCCTACCGGCTATAGTGACGCCTAATCTGTCTCGGTAGTTGTCGTATCGGGGACAGTAGCCTTGATTTCAAGCGCCGCTGCCCCTGAGAAAAGGACAACAATCCAGGCGAACTCGATATGAGATTGCTCACAGGCATACGCGCCACCACAGTGGTAGAATAAGCGCACGCTTGGCGACGTCGCGGCGAGCAGACGCGCTCCAAGGCGAACAGAAAGGGACTGGCGGACTCCGATGAACTCCGGTTGGTTGCTGCTCGTCCTCCTTGTGTCGTCACTGGGAGTGCCGGCTGTCGCACTGGACATAGCGTCACGGCGTGGCTACGGGCTCGGGGCGTTCGCCGTCGGAGCGGTGGCGCTCGCGCTCTGGGGCGTCGGCGCTTTCTCCCAGGCGGCGCAAGCTGTCGCCTCGTCTGCGGACAGCCTGGAGGTCGTTGCGTTCGCCCTTGTCTACTTCGTCGGCGAACTCTTTCTCGCGCTGGCGCTGACTCTGAGCGCCGTCGTCGAGACAGTCTTAGCTCGCCAGTGGTGGTGGCTGGGGGGCATCGGCATCGTGAGCGTGGTCCTCCCGGCAGTGGTCATCTTGAGTTCCTCCGCGACGTTCCTGTCCCCCGTGTTTGACACACTGGGGCTCCCCCGCGCCGCCTTTGCTATGGTGTTAGTGCTCCCGTCGGCGCTCGTCACCTGTACCTACGCGGTGGCCCGCAGTGTCCGTCGGCCGCCCGCCCAGTGAATTTCATGGTTGACGATGTCACCAGAAGTCAGCAGCATGCGGCGTACGACCACGCTACGTGCAGCCGGACTCTGAGCAGACCTATCGAAACATCCGAGACGAAACTTGTATGACGCCAGCCAGGAGAACAACGACCATCCCGGCGAAGTTGATATATATGGGCGAGGAAGAAAGAGCATATCGCAGGTCAAAGATGTATCGGGCGCTCGGCATCGCGGCGATTGCGATGCTGATAGCACTGGCGCTCCATGGGGTCTATCTATACTGGTGGGATCTACGCGACTTTAACGCCAGTCAGGCCCCGACCAGTCCTTGGGGCATTTGGTAATTCTCTGGTCCCAAACAGTCCTTCTGATTGCGTCAATTATCAGCACATTCTCGATCATCGTCGCCGCACAAGCGCGCGACAGGGCATGGATCATCATCTTCATCGTAGCAGGGATCATAGGCTCGTATGGCGCGACGATAAGCTTCATCCTTCCGCATAGGATTGAAGACCTGGTCACATGGCTGTTCGTGCGCCACGTGCCCCGCAGGACTCCGGACCCCCGAGCCTACATATCGCTATGGACATCACTCAACAGGTCATCTTCAAGCTTGTTCCGGCGGTGGCCGCGCTCATCTACGTCGTGCTGAAGCGGCGCGCTGGCGCGACCTCAGCGGGCGCCGCAGTGGCGCGAGCATAGCGGCAGACGGGCGCCTCACCTGACGCGAAACACGATCACTCGCGGTGATAGAGCGCGGCTCGGGCCAGGCGCAGATCGTCGTAGCTCACAGCGTCGCCCAACGCCTCCTTCACCGGAGACAATGGCGCAACGCCGAGCCGTGCGAAGGTGTCGGCGATGAGGCGCAGGCGGTCGGGCGCAATGATCGCGCTGATGTCGAGTTCCTCGCCCGCGTCGAGCGCCTCGCAGAGATGGCCCAGCACTGTGCTGCGTGCGAGGTTGCGACGGGCGCAGACCTCCTCCAACGACAGTCCCTCACGGAACAGTTCTACCGTCTGGCGGGCGGATGGCAGCTTGGCGTCTGGGGCTCCATCCGCGCCTGCGACAGACGCCGTAGCGCGCACGCTCCCGCTGTATGCGCGGCGATCACGCCGGGCGGCTGGCTGCGTGGAATAAGCCTCGCCCTCCGGCCACGGCTCCAGCCCACGCTCCTCGCAGAATGCTTGTATCTCGGCAGTAAATTGATCGGCGAAGGCTTCGACCTTGCGCGCGCCGACACCAGAAATCTGACCGAATTGCGCATGCGTGACGGGTCGGCGCTGGGCCATTGCCCGCAAACTGCTATCGGCAAAGACCACGAACGCGGGAACAGCCGAATCCTCCGCAATATCGCGGCGAACTGCCCGCAACCGCTCGAATAGTCGGCGCGCATCGCCATCTAGCTCGATCTCCGCAGCCCCGCGTGAGGAGCGAATCGGAGTGCGTGGGCAAGCAACTTCGACCGAACGCTGCCCGCGCATCACTTCCCACGAGCCAGGCGTCAGGCGCAGCGTCGGATAGCCGCCCGGCGCTCCCTCCGCCTCGCCCAGCAACCCTTCCGCCAGCAGCGCGTGACCCAGCCGCTTCCAGTCCTCAGCGCTGACATCGTCGCCGATGCCATAGACAGAAAGCTGGTCGTGGCCTCGCTTCGTCACATCCTGCGTGTTGGCGCCACGCAGCACGGAAATCACGTAATTCAGGCCGAAGCGCTGATTCGTTTTGGCCACAGCGGAGAGTAGTTTCTGCGCGTCCTGTGTCCGGTCTTCGCGCTCCGTCGGATTCAGACAGTTATCACAGGCGCCACAGTTCTCGCCATCGAACGTCTCTCCGAAGTAGGCCAGCAGCCCGCGCCGTCGGCAGCCGCCATCCATCGCCCACGTCAGCACGCGCTGAAACTGGGAGCGCGCGATGGACTGCTGCGCAGGGTCGCTCATCTGGCCGATGAAGAACTCGACCTTGGCGCGATCACCCGGCGAGTAGAACAGCAGACAGCGGGCTGGCTCGCCATCGCGCCCTGCGCGTCCAGACTCCTGATAGTAGCTTTCCAGATTGCGCGGCGTATCCATATGCGCCACCATCCGCACATCTGGCTTCGAGACACCCATGCCAAAGGCGACCGTCGCCACCAGCGTCGTCGTATGATCGCGAATGAACGCATCCTGTACGCGCGTGCGCTCCTCCGGCGCCATGCCCGCGTGATATGCCGCCGCGTCCACGCCATCAGCCACCAGTTGCGCGCAGACCGTCTCGACGCCATTGCGCGACTGACAGTAGACGATGGCGGGCGCTTCTGGCTCCTCACGGCGCAACGTCCGCAGGGCATCGAGCATCTCGCGGTACGACTGCTTGCTCTTCTGGCGAACGTCATAGAGCAGGTTCGGACGATTGAAGCTGGCGACATGCACCAGTGGATTGCGCAGGCGCAGTTGCGTGAGGATGTCTTCGCGCACGCGGTCAGTCGCCGTGGCCGTCAGCGCCAGAAACGGCACGCCAGCGAAGCGCTCGCGCACCTGCCCAATCTGCCGATATTCCGTGCGGAAATCATGGCCCCACTCTGAGACGCAGTGCGCCTCGTCCACCGCGAAGAGAGAGATTCCCAGCCCCTGCCGCAGATTGGCGAGCAGCCGCTGAAAATTCGGGTTGACCAGGCGTTCCGGCGCGACGTAGAGCAGCCGATAGGCGCCCGCGAGCGCGGCGCGTTCACGTCGCTCGCGTTCGTCGGTGTCGAGCGCGCTGGTGATAGCGGTCGCCGCGATGCCGTTGGCCTCCAGGCGATCCACCTGATCTTTCATCAGCGCAATCAACGGAGAAATTACCACCGTCACGCCAGGGAGTAACGCGGCAGGGAGTTGATAGGTCAGCGACTTGCCGCCGCCGGTGGGCATCAACGCCAGCGCGTCGCGGTTCGCCAGCACGGCGTCCACGATCTCGCGCTGGCCCGGTCGAAACCGGTCGTACCCGAAGTTGCGCTTGAGCGCGTCCACTACCACATCCACCGTTCGCCCAGACTCCCTCTAGTTCCCAGCGTGGTCCATCGCCGCCCGCTGAAACATCTGTTCACTCTTGCCCCGCCATCGTAACACGCGCGCGTCCGCGACGCCAGCGCAGCAGGCCCCAGACGCTCGCGCCAATCACGCCGCCAAGCAGGAGCAGTCCCACACCGACAGCGCGATACGCCTGCGCATAGGCGATGTGGCCCAGCCCCAGACCAAACAGCGGGAAGAGCACGATCATCTCCGCGCTGAAGAGGCCCGTCTCCAGCGAGAGTACCGTCGCGCGTTGGGCCTCTGGTGTGCGCGCATTGATGGCTGTGCTGACGGCAGGGACGAACAGGCCATCGCACCCATGAAACACTAGCAGGAAGCCAACCAGACCCACGGCTGGCTGCGCGCCACTCATCAACAGCAGGCCCAGCGCCACGCCCGCCACCAGCATGGGAATGAGCCAGCGACGTGACGCCCGGCTGATGATGCGCGGCGCCGCGCTCGTATAGACGAAGTCGAGCGCGAGGGCCGCGCCGAAGATCACGCCGATGGCCGCGACGCTAAAGCCAATGCCCGTGAAGTAGAGCTGAGTGTAGTAGTTGGAGGTCGTAAAGACCGTTCCCTCCAGCGCCGAAAGCAGCAGCAGCCCCAGCAGAATCGGATTTCGCCACGCGGCTTGCAGTCCCAGGCGCAGATGTGCCAGCGGATGCAGCCGCTCGGAGACATCGGCGCGCTCTGGCCGCAGGTGTGGCAGCAAGAGCAACGGCCCAATCGCCGCAGCGATGGTCGCCGCACGAATGATGAAGGGTAGCGCAGGATTCCACCGCAGGAGGAATCCGCTGGCGCTCGCGCTCAACGCCGCCGCGATCAACGTCAGAACGAGGAAGCGGCTGAAGAGCTTGCTGTAGCGGCTGGCCACATCGCCACCGCCAGCGCTCTCGCTTGCCAGTGTCCACACGACGGCCTCTTGCGCGCCTCCCTTGAAGGCCCACGAGATACCTGAGCAGGCGAACGCCAACCCGATCATCTGCGGCGTGGGATCGAGGAAAAACACAGCGCTCAGCGCGCCGCACACGCAGGCGGCGATCAGGCTCGCCCTGCGCCCCACGAGGTCGGCGAAGATGCCCGTCGGAACCTCAGTGACGAATTTGGCGATGTGGAACACCATCTCATAGAGGCCGATAGCGAACGGGCTGTAGCCGCGCGCCGCCAGATAGATCAGCCAGATGGCGTTGTCGGTATCGAAGTTGGCCAGCACGGCAAAGGCGCTGAAGGCGAGGCCCCAGCGTGGCGTCATTGCGGCACGCGGCGCATCCGTCGTGCGGGCGCGGGAAGTCAGGAAGTTCATGGTGGTATGGCGCTCTCTCAACATGCGAACAGAAGATCAGGAGGGGTGAGAGCGCCCAGCGAAGAGAAGCGAGCAATTGCTTGTATCACGCGATCACGCCGACTTTGGGACGGCGAAACCGCAAGGCCAGAGGAGCGCCAACAGACTCGCCCGCGTCGTTACAGACGCCAGCGGGATATGACAAACCTGCGCTCGACTAGCCGCGTAAGCGAATGCAGCGTGCGCTTGCAATGCGCTGGGCTTACGCGGCCACCAGGCCTGTTTGCGGTCGTCTATGCTTCAGCAGGCGGCAGACACCACTCCGCTGATGAGAGGAGGAAAAGGTCGTATTCATGCTAAGCATGATAGCGTCCACGGGCAAGCGGTGTCAATGTCACGGCTGCGTGACGCTAAAGAGCGGCGCCATCGTCTGCACGCCATGTGCGGCGTCGCAACTCTGCTGTACACAGCCCAACCCAAACGCGCTTTCGATGGTCAACAGCAGTGAATAGTGGTTATAGGCAGTTTTGTCCTGCAATCCGCGCGGCCCATGGTTGGCGACGACGATGGTCGCCACGTGCCCACCATCCCCCACTGGAGTAGTCGGCGTGAAGCCCAGGCCGACCTGTCCTTCGTCCCACGTGATGACGATGGCGTTATTCCCCTGCGACCAGACACTCGACGCCAGAATCTGATTGACCAGGCCAGAGGCGAAGGTATCGCCCTCGCTCACCAGATTCACCGAACCACAGGCCGAGTCGCCGTGCATATCATCGCAGAGGCTGGGAACGATGAACGAGAGGTTGGGGACTGCGCCAGCGGAAAGGTCCGCCTGCAACTCGCTGTAAGGAACGATCTTCTGCATCTCCGCCGCGCGCTGGCTGGCAGGATAGTGCGCCAGAAAGTTGAGGAAGGGATTGTGCTTGGAGGCGTAGACGCCATCTCCAGACGATGCCGTCTCACCAGGATAGCCAGCGGCTGGCAGCCCCTGCTGATAGCTCTTCCACGTCAAATGCGCGTCTTCCAGCTGGCTGCCTAGATACGGCGCGCTGATCTGATGCAGCGTATACGAGGCGTCGTCCGTGATGCCGAAGGTCGAGCCGCCAATCATCGCAACATAGTTCGGCTCACTGGGATGTGAGACCGCCCAATAGTTGGTCGCGAGTCCGTAGGTGTTGGCGAGCGCGTTGAGGTGCGGCGCGTCTTTTGCGCCGATGATGCCATCGTAGTCGTGATTCTCCATGACAATCAGGAAGATGTGGTCATAGCGCGGAACCGGCTTCGAAGAGACGCTCGTCCCGCTCTGGGATGGAGCCGCACAGCCCGCGAGCGCGATCACCAGCGTCAACAGGACGACTCTAGCCCAAGGATGAACCAACGACCGCCACATTTAGATTCCCAACCTTCTCCACGAACAAGTTCGCGCCCCGCCAACCTCGGCGTCTGCCAAAAACGACACACGGGGAGCGGCGCGATGTGCGCTCACTCCCCGCTGCCAACGGCTCGAAGCCGCAAACATGGCCGAAGTCAGTCCTCGATGATCCAGAGGTCAGTCGCGCGCGGATAGTCAACCAGTTCGGCGGGCGAGAAGAAGATGCCAATCTCGCGCGCTGAAGACTCGGCGCCGTCTGAGCCGTGGATGATGTTGAGTCCCATGCTGACCGCAAAATCACCACGAATCGTGCCAGCAGGCGCATCCCATGGCTTCGTCGGGCCCATCAGGGCGCGGGTAACGGCAATGACGTTGGGGCCTTCCAGCACACCCACGACAACAGGGCTGGACGTGATGTGCTTGATCAGGCCAGGGTAGAACGGCTTGCCTTCGTGCTCGGCGTAGTGGCGCGAAGCCAGTTCCGGGGTGATGTGGATGAGCTTGAGGCCAACAACCTTGAAGCCCTTCGCCTCGAAGCGCGAGAGCACTTGGCCAATCAGCCCGCGCTGCACGCCTTCGGGCTTGACGATGATGAGCGTTCGCTCCACGGGGGTCTATCCTCCAACTGAGCAGGTGAGATGTCATGATGGTTCACGCGCGACACGCGAACGCGTCTATTGTATCGCGTTTGCGCGCCAGCCGGTTTGGATACGTGCTATTGGGCAGGGATCGCGCCACCACGCGCTCTGGCTGCGCCTAGTAGCTGCCGATCTGCTCGGAGAGGCGCATGCTGGCCTGCCCGGCTTCCATACGGATGCGGCCGAGGTTGGCCTGCACCGTGCAGCGAACGATGACGAGCAGGTCGCCGCCATCGGTCACGAGGATCGTTCCGCCGGGCGCTTCGAAGGTGGCATGGCGAATATCGCCGACACCCAACTGCTCGATGTATCGCCCCGCGGCGTCATAGGCGGCGGCAGCCATTGCGCCGAGCATCTCCTCATCTTCGCCGTCGAGTGTGCTGGCGACCACCAACCCATCTTTTCCGGCGAGCAGCGCGCCAACTACCCCATCCACCGCCATCAGGCGCTGCAGAATCGTCTCCACGGTCGCTCCTCTCGCGCGCCCAGCCGACAGGCGCGACTAGCCTCAGCGCGCATGCGTTCAGTTTGTCTGATCCTCGGGATTCTGTGTCAACGACACCGACCGATTCAGCGATTCCAGCGCCGCCATGTAGTCACCCTGGCGAATGCGCGCATCACCCAACAACCGATGAATCTCGGGGTGCTCAGGCTGCGCGTCGAGCGACGATTCGAGGTCACCCTTCACATCGGCCAGCAGGTCGGGCGCATTCTTCAGCAGCGCGCGGTATTCGACCAACGCCTCATCGAGCGAACCGGCATCACGCAACTCACGGGCATACGCCAGCCGCGCGGGATAATCCGTCGGCGAAATGGTAGGCAGCTGCGGCTCGGGCTCCGGCTCAGGCGTCGGCGGCAGCGGCGGAACCTCTGGCTCCTGGAAGAAGTTCTCCAGCGCTTGAGCGCGCTCACTCTCGGCGTGTTGTGGCTGCGCGCCCGTGAAGGCTGAGAGCGTCCCTGGTTCCAGGTCCAGTGGCTGGAAGCCGCTCGCCTCGTGGATATCTTCCAACTGCTCCAGAGTGATGTCCGGGCCAGAGGGGCCAATCCGCTGCGGCGACGCGCCCGACTCGTGGCCGGGTTGGCTTGGCCATTCGAACGCGTCCGCGAGCGCCGCGGGCCAGTTCGCCTCGGGCGCTGGCTCCGCGGCAGGCTCCACTTGCCCGATGTTAGGTTGCGTCGGCGGAGCGGCTGGTATGTCGGCTGCCGGTGTTGGCCCCAACTGAGCGAACACGTCGCGCAAGTCTGAGCCGCCAGTCGCAGACTGCGCGGGTTCCAGTTGCGCAAACATGTCGCGCAAGTCTGAGCCGCCGCTGGCAGTGGATTGCGTGGGCTCCAGTTGGGCAAACATATCCCGCAGGTCGCCGGCGTTCGGTTGCCGAGTGGATCCCGTCAGCGGACCAGACAGCGGCGCCATCGGCAGCGAGGGAAGCGCAGGCATCGACGTGAGCGATGGCCGTGATGTCGGAATCGCTCGCGACGGCTGGTCGTTCGGCATGGTGGGCGCGCTTGGCGTCGGCGGCGGCGTTGACATCTCTGGCCCGCTCGATGGCAGGGTTGTCAGCGGCAACTCGCTCGGCCCACCAAACGGCCACGGCTGCATACCTGGAGGCGCCACAGGCTCGGCTTTCCCTGTGTTGAGCAGCGCATCGAGCGAGCCGGTCGGCTTGCCCTTTTGGGGACTGTCGCTGCGCATCCGCGCGCCCTGCGCCTGCAGCCACTGCACCCAGCGAATCGCACGACGCGCCTCGGTGTCGCCCAGCGCGAACTGGCTTTCGAGGATAGCCGGAGGCACGAAGTGCGCGGAGTCTTCGAATGGCGGTTGCGCCTGCGGCAGGGGCGCATCGAAGGTTGGCTGCGGGGCAGCGGTCTGCGGTCGAAAGCCAGCCGGGTCGGGCGCGGGCATCGCCATCGTCGGCAGCGCGCCGGGGTCGCTATGCTCTGGCCCCCACAGCATATTCTCTGTCTCTTTGAACATGCTGTGGAACTCTGGCGTCAAGTTATGTGGCCGCGAAGGCTGTGGCGCCGGGCGCGAGAGGTTAGCGCTCAGATCCGGGCGTGAGAGCGCAGCCCCAAGATCGGCCAGCGACGGAATGCCTGTCAGTTGCGCATTGGTTGGCGCGCCAAAAGGCGCAGCGGTGGCGCGCTGTGGGGCGCCTGTCGTGCGCTGTGGGCCCGCAGTCGGCGCTTGTTGTAAAGGAGCCACTTCAGTGATGGGATCATCCCCCCAGAAAAGCGCCTTGAGGGAGGGGTCACCCATCGCACGGTCGGCGAAGAGCGCCCGCGCGATACGGTTATCGGGATCGAGCTCAGCGGCGCGCTGGAGGAACCGCGCGGCGTCAGGTTCACGTCCCGTTTCGCGCGCGATGAGCCCTGAGATGAGTAGCGGCTTCACACACGACGGCGCATTCATCAGCACACGTCGCGCCCACTCCTCCGCAGCCGGATAGCGCTCCGTACGCCAGAGTGTCTCGACCAGCCCAACCTGCGCTTCGAGCAGATCGCTGTTCTCCGCAACCAATGTCTCCCACTCGCGGATGGCATGGGTAAAGAGTCCGCCGCGCAGGTAGAGGCGCGCCAACCCAACGCGCGTGGGCTGGTAGGGCGGCTGGCCAAGACGGCTGGCGGTTTCGAAGTAGGTCGCGCGGAGGGTCTGGTCATCGGGGCGCGCGTCGCAGGCGCGGCGATACCACGCCAGCGCGGCCATCTGGTCGCCATGCATCTGGTGGATGATCGCGCGAGCGCAGCAGGCGCGGGCATCTTCCGGATCACCCGCAAGCGCACGGTCGAGCGCGCCCAACGCCTCGCGTGGCTTGCGCTGCGCCAGATAGATTTCTCCCAGCACACGCTGCACCGCCAGAGCGCGCGGATAGTAGGCGAAGACCTCCTGACAGTGCGCCAGGGCGCTATCAGTCTGGCCTACCGCAATCTCTGCTTCGATGGTCCGAAGACGCTCGCTCAGAGAGGTCTGTCCCGGGTGCCCCATGCTTGTCGAACTCCTGCGCCTGCGTTATCTCAGCGTCCCTTCGGCGAGCGTCGCTTCCTGGCGGATGGCGCATCTGTGAGCGCACACCCCCTCGCCTACACCTCTCACACGCCTGCGAACAGGAGAGGAAAATCGCTACATGCCAGGGGACTTTGCTACACGGCATTATGGCCCCCTGCGCCGGGACCGTCAAGAACTGCGACATGCGGGTAGGCAAGTCGCGCGCCTCAGCCATGGACCAGTGGGTGACCCGTTCAATACACTTCGGTACTAGCCATGAATGGCGGGTATATGACCTGTGGCATAGAATATTGTGGGCTCAGCGCTGACATGCTATACTCACGCCACCGTGACCAACCGCGACGAATTACATTGAATCCTGTCTTTATCGTAGATCGCACGACAACTAGCGCCGGAGCCAAATCGAGCCTATCGAGCATCCACCCGCAGACCTGCGAATCGTGCGGGAGTGTGTATTGGCGTCATAGTTGCATTGGTCCGCTCGTCGCGAGTTGTCTCTCACCCACCATGAGGCGCACTGCGTACATGGCGGTGGAAAGCTCTGTCCTGATACTGAATTTACAGCCCTTTGTCAGGGCTACCGGGCGGCCAGGCGATACCTGCCGCCAGGAGAAGTACACAATGGCAGCCAGTGGATATGGCCTTTCGCATCCAACCGACCGGAATGACGCCATCGCGTCACTCCTGATCGCCTATGGACAGCGGGGGGGCGCGCTGTATGCGGCTTATCGACTCCCCGATAACCCGCTCGTGCTCTCGCATGTGCGCTGGCAAGGTGAAAACGGTGAAATGATCGAGGCGCTGCATAGCGCCGAAGGCGCCCTTGAGGCGCCGCAGGCTGAGCGTGAGGCCTGGGCCCAGATTGCCCTGGGCTCCACGTCCATGCAACACGACGCATTTGGTCCAAACGCGCCGTGGTTGCCGGTCTCGCTCGATCGCAATCGCGCCTACGAACTCGGCATGCGCGTACAAGAAGCTCTGCGCACACAGTCTCAGATGTATCGGCCGAGCAGCGGCAGTTCACACGCATCCAGTGCGCAGCATCACAGCGCGCCGATGTCGCCGTTTGGGTCAGCGCCCTTCACAGCATCTCCGTATGGTGGGCCGTCGTCAGCATCTTCGGCGCATACGGGTGGCTATGAACGCCACACACCGGACCATCGTGCAGACGAGTATCCGCCTACGCGGCTGATTGACGCGATGCCCTCACCATCTATGAGCACGCCCGATATGTCGCAGTCCACCGGCCAGTGGGCGCGCGACGATCTGATGCGCGGAATAAACTTCAGCGCGGGATCGCAACCCGAGGTGACCGTCATCGCCTGTGTCGAGATGGAGATGCCGACGTTGATGGCGGGCGCCACGCAAGACTTCACCCGCGATTTCGCTCGTGACGTGGCGATTCACTTCGCCCGGGCAGCGCGCTCGATCCCACAGGCACGTGAGCTACGTGGCTGGATGCGCGGCGCACGCATCGTTTTGGGTGTGCGCATGGGCTTCGGCCCTGGCACACGAGCGCCCAGCCGCGCGGAGATGGAGCACGGCGCGGCATTGCTGGCCGATGCGCTGGCCCGCCGCACGCTGCCGTACGTTCAACTCCGCTTCGCCGACCTGTCGGAGTGGAGCCAGGGTGTCGAGTTGCCGAACGCCTAGCGCGGGCGCCCAAGCCATCACGATCTGTCCCCTTCGCCAATACGGTGAGGGGGACATTTTCATATCTAACACGCAGCTGCCCTGCTTGGAGACAAAGAGTTGGGGCGCCGTCGGCTGTCCCACCCGACGACGCCCCAAAGTACTTCCTTGCGTTCGCCAACGACCTGCGCTGTTGGCGACATGGTGTCTTCCTTCGTGACAATCGGAGTATACGCCCCCATGAGGAGATTTTCCCCACGGCTAACCGTAGTTTATTTGCCGAGATCGAAATCCGTCCGCGCGACCTGCCGACATCGCCGCTAATACAACTCGTGGTAGGCCTCGTCGAGGACCGTTTCCATCTCATCGCAGGTGAGGTCAGGCTGCGCCATGTGGTCGGCGAACATCTGCGCCGCTGAGGGCAGCCTATCGCGTTGCGGCCATGTCGCGGGATTCCAGAGTTTGGAGCGCAACAGAGAACGGCCACAGTGGATGTAGACTTCCCGTGTCTCCACCACAATCGCCACATTCGGGCGCTTCCCCTGCATCGCCAGCGAATCCAGCAAGTCAGGGTCAGTGTAGAGCGCAGCCGGGCCATTGATGCGCAGTGTCTCGGGCAACCCTGGGATGAGGAAGAGCAACCCCACCTGCGGATTCGCCAGAATGTTCAGCATGGTATCCGCGCGGCGATTACCCAGCCGATCGGGAATAGCGATCTGCGTGTCACTGAGGATGCGAACGAACCCCGGCGCATCACCTTTCGGCGACACATCGCACAACCCCGCGCCATTCGACGAACTGATGAAGAGCATCGGCGAGAGCGCGAGGAACTGACGACAGTGCTGATCTAGCCGGGACTTGACCTTGTTCACGTTGCCCGGGTAGACCTCTCCCAGCAATGTTCGCAGCGCATCGACAGAGGTCAGAGGCTCGCGTAACGTCACAGATGCTGGCTCAGGAGATGGCATGGTCGAGGCGCCCCTTTCACCCAATAGGGCAGGCGTGAACAGACGCGCATCTGCCTTCCTGCCCGCCCACACATTCCCCAGACGTTCATGCTACGTCGCCTACATCATACCGTAGACACCAAATGCTGAACCGCCATGTGCTGAGCCAGCCAGAGCCACGGCTAATAGAGCTTGCGATAGTCCTCGTCGAGCACGCGTTCGGCGACCTCGCAGGTGAGGTCGGGCATGGCGATATGGTCAACGAAGATTTGCGCGGCTGAGGGGAGCGTCTCCAGTGGGAGCCATGTCGCCGTGTCCCAAAGGGAGGAGCGCACAAGCGCGCGGCCACAGTGGAGGTAGATTTCGCGCGTCTCTACCACAATCGCGACCTGCGGACGCTTGCCCGCCACCGCGAGTGAATCGAGCAGGTCAGTGTCGGTGTAGAGGGTGGCCGCGCCGTTAATGCGCAGTGTCTCGCGCATGCCAGGGATGACAAAGAGTAGCCCCACCTGCGGATTCGCCAGAATATTCAGCAGCGAATCGGCGCGACGATTCCCTGGCCGATCAGGGATAGCAAGCTGGATATCGCTCACGACACGCACGAAGCCCGGCGCATCACCCTTCGGCGACACATCGCACTGGCCAGCGTCATTCGCTGTGCCGAGAAAGAGGATCGGCGACCGCGCGATGAAGTTGCGGCAGTGGTCATCCAGCGTGGCGATCTGCTTGCGCAACGCCGCCTGCCCCGGCTCGCCGAGCAGCGACCGCAGCCCTTCCGCCGTGCTCACAGACTCACGAAATATCACGGATGCCGGTGTCGTGGATGACATGGCGCGCTCCCCTCCTGCTGGAGTAGGCACGAATTGCGGCGTCATATTGTGTGGGGTCGCGGGCGCTAGCTAGCTGCGCGGGCGCTCGGTGGACACGGCGTCGGCGGCGCTGATGCTTGGGCGCTGGCGCACAGCCTTGTCACCCGTGAAGCGGGTGCGCGTCACCCAGAGGAATGCTTCGATGAAGATCGTGCGCGACATCTTTGATTTGCCGACCCGCCGGTCCTCAAAGATGATAGGAATCTCGCGCCAGGTATAGCCGCTCTTCCACATATTGTAGGCAAGTTCGACCTGGAACGCATAGCCCCGCGCGGAGATGGCGTCGAGGTTGAGCGTGCGCAGCGCCGAGACACGATAGCAGCGGAATCCGCCGGTGCAATCGTGAATCGGAATGCCGAGCATGGTGCGCGCAAAGAGGTTGCCGCCGCCGCTAATGAAGCGTCGCAGGGGCTTCCAGTTGGGTGTGCCGCCGCCTGCGATGTAGCGGGAACCGATCACCAGGTCGACTGACTGCGCCTCCTGCAGGAAGCGGGGAAGATAGCGCGGATCGTGCGAGAAGTCTGCGTCCATCTCGAACACGAAGTCATAGCCGTGGGCGATAGCATAGCGAAAGCCGGCGATATACGCAGTGCCAAGGCCCATCTTCCCTGGTCGGCGAAGCAGGTGAATGCGGCTATCCTCTGCGGCGAGTGATTCGACGAGTTGACTCGTGCCATCGGGAGAGTTATCGTCAACGATCAGCAGGTCAACCGAGGGTGCGTTGGCAAAAACCTGCTCGATCAGCGCGGCGATATTCTCGCGCTCGTTATACGTTGGAATGACGATGAGCGAAGTCACTCGCGAATCCTCTCACACGGCTGCGTCGAACCGTTACACTATACTTGCCGCCGGATTGGCGCTAATACCTCTTCTATCAGGCGATGACGTGACACAGTATCCCACACCTTCGCCCCATGAGCGCACATTGTAGCGCGAATGTCCCCTGAACATGCGACAAGCGCGAACCCCGTGGGGAGCATGACGATATGGGCGAACGACACGCTGACAACGCACTCAGACAATGCGCTTGCGCAACTCAGCGAGGCGCATGACGGTTATCTTGCGTTTCTCGACCGAGACATATTCCTTGTCGAGCAGATAGCTCATCACCTTGTTGACACTCTCACGTGAGGCGCCAACCATCCGCGCGAGATCAGTCTGTGTCAACTTCATCTCGATGCGAATGCCTTCGGGGCTGCGCGTCCCATTCGATTCCGCAAGCTCCAACAGTTTCTTTGCGACACGCCCGTGGACATCGAGGAAGAGCAGATCTTCGACCATCGTATCGGTCTGGCGCAAGCGCTGAGACAGCGTCGCCAACATTTGTAACGCGATGCGTGGGCGTTTCGTCGCGACATTGATGAAGTCTGAGCGCTGCATGCAGTACGTCTCGACTGGCTCCATTGCGACGGCGCTCGCCGAACGCGGCTGCCCATCGAGCAGCGCAAGTTCGCCGAATGCCTCGCCTGGCCCAAAGACGGCAAGCGCCACTTCCTGCCCTTCGGGGCTGGAGATGTAGATGCGTACGCGTCCAGACTTGATGACAAACAGCGTATTGCCGGGGTCGTCGCGGTGGAAGATAATCTCGCCCTGATGGAATGCGTGGCGCCGTGTTACCGCCGCCAAATCGCGCATTCCCTCCACGTCGAGCGTGGAGAACAGTGGAATTCCCGCGAGAAATTGGGCGTGCTCGCCAAGCGCGGCGATCTCCTGATGGGTGGCGCTGGGGGAGTTCCCAGCGACTCCAGCATTGTCTGACATGCTGATGGCTCCATCGTGACCCGTTCACATGCGATACCGCTGTACGAGGGATGGCAGGCGGTAGGCGCTTCTGACACCTGCCGCCATATTAGCCTGTGGCGCGCGTAAACGCAACTCAATCGGTTCACAATGAACCCTTCAGGCATGCCTCACACACCATCACACACCATCACGCACCATCACTCGCCGCATTTCCAGCGGGCAGCGTGGGGTCGCCATGCGCGCGTACATACTTGTTGAGCGCGAGTAACGCCGCCGTCGCGGCAGCCGCCAACGCCGCGCGCCCAACATCACTCCAGTTCACCGATTGCTGGCCCAGCGCCTCGGCGACAATAGGCAGCGCCGCCACCAGGCCCGCGCAGATCAGCCCCTCTGCCAGCCGCAACAACGCCCGCTCGCCCGGCGTCAGCGAGGCATGCGACAGCGCACGCCGCCAGAGATTCATTGCCTTCATAGATTCTTCCTCCTCATCGTCCTCACTTCCAAGTCGGTGCGCTAGTAGGCCAGCGCCTCGCCGGGATAGATCAGTGAGCCATTGTGACTGTCAGGCTGGCCGTGCCGCTGCGCCATGCGCTCGATCACCGCACGGTTAGGCAGATAGAGGTCGGCGTACCAGTTCGGCAGATTGAGACGCGCCGCGATAGACGCCAGTGTATCGCCCTCGCGTACCACATAGGTTCGCTGGCGCGGTGGTCGCTGTGGCGCGGGCAGCGTGACGGGTGACCCATTGGGCAGCGGCGTCCCCATCGCGGCGGCGATGCTGCGCGTCAGATTTGGATTCCGTAGCGCAGGCTGATATTCCCACAGCCAAAGCGTCGTGTGGCCGTGCGCATGCGCCTGTTTTGCCAGCGCAAAAGGATCATTCGGGCCAAACTCAGAGGTCAGATCGAGTGCGGGTTGCACGCAGGTTTCACCCAGGGTGACAAGGCTCGCCTCCTGCGCAGCCAGCCAGTTGGTATATTGCTGCGGAACCCAGGCATTGACGCATGGAGCCAGCGCGTGTGTCACCTCCACCCATTGCTGCTGAAGCGGATCGGCCCAACTCGTCAGGTAGAGCATGCCCGCCACCGGACGCATCAGCGCGGCGAATCGCTCGGCCTCAGCGACGCGCCCATTCCACTCCACCTCCATGTCCGCACAAACCGAGCCGTCGTTCGCCGCCATCATTTCAGCCAGCAGGCCGCATTCGTCCACAATCTGCGCATCGCCAAAGCGCGGCCCATAGCAATAGGCGAAGGGTAGGTAGCCACAGCCCTCCGCCAGCACAGCGGCGCGCTCCTCACGCAACCGCGCGAAGTCGCCGTACCAACGGATACCACCGTCAAGCCGCTTCGGCGAGATGGTATCAACT
>DASVZC010000033.1:0-27769 GCA_036391835.1 Ktedonobacterales bacterium
GAGGTCGCGCTAGGCGGGGAGTTGGGGCTACCCTGTACTTGAAATGCTCCGTATGCAAGGCTGAATTCCCGCCCGAGAGTTGTGTTGACCCAGCTTTGACTGTGCTAGATGATATTGAGGATTCAGTCCCCGCGCGGCACACACCTGCGAACCCCGTCAGGTCGGGAACGAAGCAGCGGTAAGTGGGTCACTGTGGGCGCCGCGGGCACGCTGAATCTGAGTCGGAAAGTAACGGGAGCTGGCAGATGCGAACCGACGGCGGGTGCGCGATCGCATCATTCCCTCTTCATATTCTTGTCCCTCCGCTAGTGACAACCGCGCCAGTGAGTCCGCATTTCGGCGCCAGTCCAACGCTCCCTTCGTCTTTACTTACATGGGGGCGCGTGCGCTCCGCAGCAGACATCGGACCTGAATTCCACAGTCAATAATCGAGGCGTGATATGGCGTCGCAGTCACTGTATCGCAAATGGCGCTCACAGACGTTCTCCGACCTGGTTGGTCAGGAGGCGGTGACGCGTACACTGCTCAACGCCGTTCGAGACGGGCGCCTCGCGCATGCGTATCTGTTCTGTGGCCCACGCGGGACGGGCAAGACCAGCGCCGCGCGCTTGCTGGCCAAGGCTATCAATTGCCAGAATCCCCATGACGGTGAGCCGTGCAATGAATGCGTCTCCTGTCTTGAGATCGCGACAGGCCGCTCCCCAGATGTTATCGAGATTGACGCCGCCTCGAATAATGGCGTAGACGACATCCGCAAGATTCGAGAGAATACCAATCTCGTTGGCTCCGGTGGGCGCTATAAGGTGTACGTGGTCGACGAGGTGCACATGCTCTCGACGCCGGCCTTCAACGCGCTCCTCAAGACGCTGGAAGAGCCGCCAGAGCATGTCATCTTCGTGTTGGCGACAACTGAGGCCCATAAGGTGCTTGCGACGGTGGTGTCGCGCTGCCAGCGCTTCGACTTCCGTCGCATTCGTCTCGTAGACATCATTTCGCGCTTGAAACAAGTTGCTTCAGGCGAGGGGTTGACGCTCGAGCCAGCCGCCGCCGACCTATTAGGGCGCGCCGCACAGGGTGGATTGAGGGACGCGTTGAGCCTGCTCGATCAGGCGGTAGCATTCTGCGGCGATCATATCGATCTGGAGCGCACACGCTCCATGCTCGGACTGGCCGATGTCGGCGCGCTCCGGCGGCTCATCGCCTGCATCGCGGAGAATCGCGCGGCTGACGCGCTCGACCTGCTCAATGAACTTGTGACATCGGGCGCTGATTTGCGCCAACTCAATGGGCAATTCGCCGAAGAGTGGCGCGCATTGATGCTCGTGGGGGCGGGCGCTGACCTAACACGCGTGATGGACTACACCGAGGAAGAGGCGCGTGAGTTGGCTTCCCTGGCGCAGCAGTTCAGCCTGGACGAATTGATGGCATGTGCGCGTGTCTTTGCGCGCAATGAGGGACCTGCGCGCGGCCTGCCTGTTCCGCAGCTTGCGTTGGAGTTGGCGCTGCTGGAGTGCCTTAGCATTCGTCGGCGCGATGTCGCAACTGAGCCTACTCCCATCCGGCGCCCGCCTACGGAGGCTTCATTGCCCCAGCGCGCTACGTCTGCGCCTGTTGCGCCGTCGCCGCCTGCCCCAGCGGCGCCGCCCCAGCGACCAGTGGCGTCACAGTCCATCCAACCGGAGGAGCTTGATCTGGCGGCCATAGACGCAGGCACGTGGGATGGCCCCTCGCGCATTCGGGAGGCTTCTCCCGCGCTAACATCTGCGCCCGCGCGTGAGTCTGCCGCCCCGCCAACTCCCATCACACGCGAGCCAGTCAGTGCGCCAGTGCAGCGTCCGGTGGCGGTGAGCGCCAGCGATGATGACGGCCGTGACTGGGTGGACGAGGCTCAGCGCAACTGGCCTTTGATTCGCAAGATCTGTCGTCAGCGGCCGCCGATGGGCGCTGTCGCCGGTGGGTTGTTAAGCGCCGCCGAACCCGTGCGCTACGAGCCTGGCTCGGCGGACTTGCCGGGCTTGCTGGTGATCCGCACCAAATTTGAGGTGCATCTGAGCAAGTTCCGCGACCCGGAGATGCGCTCGGCCGTCGAATGGGCGCTGGAGCAGGCGCTAGGTGTCCCCATGCGCGCGCATTTTGTCTCTATGAATGAGCCGCAACGCACGCCTACCCCCATTCGCCGCACCGCGAACACGGAGAACGGATCGCATGGGGGTACGGTAGTTCAGGCAGCGTCTCCTCAGGCGCCGCAAATGTACGAGCGTGGCGCTTCGGCTGTCAGCCCTGCCGCCTCACCGATGCGTCAGCCGCAACCCAGCGAGCCGCCAGCATCAGGACGTGGCGAGGCGCATGAGCGTCCGACGGCGCGCAAGTCGACGTCTCGCGCTGAATTGGAGCAGACGGCGCGTGAAGATCCCGTCGTGCAAGAACTTGCCCGTATGCTCAAGACTGAGGTCGCCGATGTGCGCGCCCTCGACGAGCAAGACGGGAACGGCCACTAGCGTCGGAAGCTCCGGGGTAAGCAATAACCATGACCATTCCCTCAGAGTCCACCCTTGATGCGCTGCGGCGAGGTGGCCAGGAAGCCCGCGCCGTGTGTCCGATGCTGGCCTATCAGGGTGATGAAGCCAACCAAGATGAGCGCAGCCAATTGCGCGCCGCTGTAGTAATGTCACTTGCGGGCAGCCTCTGTGCGGCTGATGCCTCCATCGCACGACGCCTCCTGCTGGAAGAAACCGTCATGCTCGAAACTGCGGGCGTAGGCGCGACTGAAGCGCTTTTCACCCTCGTAGCGATCGTCGCCCGCTTCGCCAACCCTGCCGATGTGTGGCTGCTTTGGCGAGCGCGTCAGGCGACGCCAGAGACACGTCTGGGCGTCGATGTGGAGCAAGTCGGGCGGCTCGGCATCGAACAATCGCGTGCGATACTGGAGCAGGCGGCGTCAGGCGACGGCTCCAATGCGGATGACGCGCGGCAGGCGCTGGCGTGGATCACGCAGGGCGCCGACTCGGGCGCGTTCGATGATCTGGCGGGCTACTTCGCATGGTCCGACGACCGCTTTGGTCTGACTGTGGCAGGCTCGACCTGACGGATCGGCGGCCCGGCGTCGCGTGACGACGCATGTGACCTGGACGAATTCGCGCCAAGAACGAGCGAATAACGTCGACTTCGAGGAGGGAATACGTTCATGACGACCGATGCGACGCGCGCTTCGGATGACCGGGCGACGTGGGCGATATCGAGCGCTGATGTAGAGGCCGCGGCTGAACGACTACGGGGCGTGGCGCATCGCACGCCGGTGTTCCACTCCAGCACGCTCGACGAACTTGCCGGGGCAGAAGTTTGGCTGAAGTGTGAGACATTTCAGCGCGCGGGCGCCTTCAAGTTTCGCGGGGCCTATAACAAGATTGCCAGCCTGCCGGATGACGAACGCAAGCGCGGAGTGATCGCCTTCTCGTCGGGAAACCATGCGCAGGCTGTCGCGCTCTGTGGCAAGCTCTTCGGCATTCCCACGGTCATCTGCATGCCGACCGACGCGCCATCGGTGAAGGTGGCGGGGACTGCGGGCTATGGCGCTGAGATCGTGCGCTACGACCGCATGACACAGGACCGCGAAGCCGTGGCCCGCGAAATTGGCGAGGCGCGCGGGTTGACGCTCGTGCCACCCTACAATGACCCCGCGATTATGGCGGGCGCTGGAACCGTCGCACTGGAGTTGCTGGAGGATCGCCCCGAGCTTGACGTGATTGCGGCTCCAGTTGGCGGCGGTGGTCTCATTTCTGGCACGAGCATCGCGGCGCATGGGGTGCGACCTGACATCCATGTGGTCGGGCTGGAGACCGAGGCTGGCAACCATGCCTATCTCTCCAAGCGTAGCGGTGAGCGCGTGACGATTGAGCCGCCAGATACGATAGCGGACGGCATTCGCACGACAGCGATGGGGCAGTTGACCTGGCCTGTGCTACGTGACTCGGTGGATGATGTCGTGCTGGTCAGCGAGGATGAGCTGCGAGAGGCGGCGCGGTTCCTGGTGATGCGTATGAAGATAGTAGCTGAACCTACAGGTGCGATAGGCGTCGCTGCTGCGATGACGGGCAAGCTTAGTCGCTTTGGCAAGCGCATCGGCATCATCATCAGCGGTGGCAACGTCGCGCCTGAGATGCTGGCGAGCATCCTGAACGAGGCATAGCGAGTGTTATTCGCGCGGCGGTGGCAGGCGGTCTAGCGTACGCTGGATCGCCTGCGCTGTTTCCTCGATGCTGAGGCTGGTGGTGTCTATCACCGGGACACTCGATTGATCGCGCCAGGGCTCCATCATGTCGTAGATCGTGCGCAGCATGTCGGGGGCTAATAGGCGGCTCCCAGTGCGCTGAGCGTTTCGCGCTGAGACTGCCTCGAAATGCGGCAAGAGCGCGATAAGGCGATGCGGAATATCGCCAAGCGCCGTGCGCCAGCCTTCCATGTTGACGCGGTCCCATGCGGGGAAGATGGCGTCATCGATCAGGCAAGTGACGCCTTCGCGCACATAGCGACGCGCCATGTCCGCGCAGTTCTGACGCGCGATGGTGTATTGCCAGTCGGCTTCATCCTTCCAGCCGTCGCGTGGGTCGGCGAATCCTTTGATGATCTGGTCGCGTACGCTATCTAGTTCGATGTGTGCGACAATCCCTGGCTGGAGTGCTGCCCATGCGCGCGCTGCTGCACTCTGGCCCGCTCCGGCTGGCCCAGTAAGCAGGAGAACAAACGCGCGCCCATCCTCGACCCGCGTCATGCGCTGGCGGCGATGAAGGCGTCGACTCGCGCGCTGATCGCGTCGCGCACCTGCCGGAAGACGGCTAGCCGCTCCTCCTCCGTTCCCGTCGCTGCGCTGGGGTCTGGGAATCCCCAGTGCTCCTGCCTCCGCGCGCCTGGGAAGAATGGGCATTCTTCCGCTGCGTCATCGCAGACCGTCACCACGAGGTCGAAGGTCTGGCCCGCGAAGGCGTCGATGCCCTTCGCTGCGTGCCCAGCGGCTTCGCTGATGTCGATACCAAGCTCAGCCATTGCGCGAATCGCAAGTGGGTGCACGGTACGCGGCTGTGTGCCGGCGCTGAATGCGGCGATTCGCGATCCGCCTCGGGATTGAAGGAAACCCTCGGCCATCTGGGAACGCGACGAATTATGTGTGCAGAGAAACAGCACGCGGCGGACGGCTGTTTCCGTGTCGTTGGATGCCGAAGTCATGACGCAGCCTCGCAATTTCAGACGACATGATTCCTCTACAAAGAGTCTATCACTCACTGACCACGGAAAGGGAGAGGTCGCTTGGATGTGGTTTCGACGAGGCCGTAATGAACTAGGGTGAGGAGATAGTGATGGCGCAATGCGCCTTGGTACCCCCAACGGGATTCGAACCCGTGATCTCCACCTTGAAAGGGTGATGTCCTAGGCCGCTAGACGATGGGGGCGCGGCCGCGTTCCCGAAGACGTTCCGCTTCGGACGCGCCACGATAGTGTACTCGTCAGGGGGGCAATGTGTCAAGAATATGCCACCTGCAAACGGCAAACTGGCGGCGAAAGTCGTTACGACTCGCTGACGAGCGCCGTAACGAGGGTGATGACGTCATCCACGAGGAATGGCTTGCGGAGCAGCACACCACCATCCACGCCGCGCAGGCTGAGGTCTAGCGAGGTGGATGCCGTCAGGAATACGACATGGCACGCTTGCGTCGCCGGGTTGGTGCGCAGTCGATGGTAGACCTCTGCCCCGTCCATATCGGGCAGGCGGACGTCGAGCAGGATGATCTTCGGCGCCGCGGTCTGCGCGCGGTGCAACGCCGTCCGCCCATCGGTAAGGATATCTATAGACCAGTCGGTGTGGCCTTCGAGTTCCAGCGCCTGACGCAGAAGCCCCGATACGTGTGGGTCGTCCTCAACGATCAGCACACATGTTTGAGACGAGTCGCGATGTGGCGTCGAGATAGACTCGGGCTCAGCGGCAAGCGCCAGCGCTCCCGATGTGTGGGGATGCGGAATTTGCGCCGCGAGGACCTCATCCTGGGGCGCGCTTGGAATCAGCCAAACAGTTCCTCGGCGACGCGTTTGCCTCCCCATGCGGGTAGCCATTGTGGCGCCGCTTGTGTTGGGATTATGCGTCTTTTGCATTTCTGTTGTCTCCGTCCAGCCGGGTAGGGTCGCTGGCGCTCCTCTACCAGTTCCCTATAGCCGGCTCCGCCTCTCCGCGGCCAATTATGCTTTCGAGCCTGTCTGCTAGCGGCAGTATAACATGGCAGGCTGTGATGTAAGATGCCTCCAGTACTAACGGTCCAAGCCAGGAATATTGGGAGTTTGTGGTTACGCATACATGCGTAGATAGAGCGCCTCGTAGGCCGTTATCGTGGCGTCGAGCGAGAACTGCGTCTCGACGCGGGTGCGACAGGCGCGGCGATTGAAGTGGATAACGTCGGCAAGCGCTTGCGCTGCCTGATCGCGGCTGCCACGAGAGACAAGGATGCCGGTCTCTCCCTGGACGACGATTTCTCTCAGCCCGCCGCTGTCATAGCCGACGATGGGCGCGCCTGCGGCGTGGGCCTCGCACGCGACCAGGCCAAATGGTTCGTCCCACAGAGATGGAATCACGACGGCTGATGCCTGCGCCATGAGGTTCCACACGCGCTCACGCGGCTGGGGGCCCAGGTAGGTGAGCGCATCAGCATGCGCGGCGAGCAGTGGCTGAATGCGTGTTGAGAAGTAGCGCTGGTCGTAGACGCCACCGACGAGCGTGAGATGCATCTTTGCCGCTAGCGCGATGGCGATGGCATCTTCGACGCCTTTCTCTGGTGTGATTCGTCCGGCGAAGAGCAGCGAGTCCACACTGTCCGCCGTCGCGCCGAACGGGATCGCGTCGACGTCGATACCGTTGTAGATGACCTCATCGATACGGCAGGTGTACGTGGCGGCGCATGCGTTCGAGACAGTCGCCAGCCAGGGCTGGCCGGCGACGCGTGCGGTGTGCGCGGGCGCGAGTTCGGCGAGCAGCGCATTGATGCTAGGGTCGAGCGCGGGTAAGTGCAGTGTATGGACAACTGGCAGCCCAAGCGCCTGCGCTCTGCGGAATGCGGGCGCATCGTATGCGTGGGCGTGAATGATGTCGTGGCGCGGCGCTTGGGACGCGATCAGCGCGAAGGCGCTTGCGAATGCCGCCTCAACAGCCGGATCAATCGGCGCGTCCCCGGCGGTTGTGGTCGCCTCTGAAAAGTTGGTAGGGCGCACGCGGGTCGCATCCACAGGAACGTTTACGAGAGTGACGCCCGGCAGCGCGGCGGGGTCTGAGCCAGTGGCGGCGTAGAGGGTGACGCGGCGCCCACGCTGCGCCAAACCAACGGCAAGGTCGCGTAGCAACGCCTGCGCTCCGCCGACATATGGCTGCCGTATAGGCGATACCAGGGGAGCCAGCAACGCGATGTCGAGAGGAGATGATCTCATCAGTCGCCTAACTCTCCCACGCAGGCGCGCCATAGTCGCCGATCACCGCCGTGCGGAGCGACCAGTCGAGCAGTTTTGACCCCTGCACCTTCAGGGAGAGGACATTGCCGCGCGCTTCTGCGCCGTACATCTCATCAAAGACGAAGTTGCCGAGACTGTAGACGATTGGCTTTCCTTTATACGTCGTCGCTGGCTGGATGATGTGTGGATGCGCGCCCACCACGAAGTCTGCGCCCGCATCGATTGCCACCTGCGCCATGACGTCCTGGTCGACTGACTCCTGTGGCTGATATTCGATACCCCAGTGCGTAAAGACGAGTAGAAAATCCACCTTGGGCCGGAGCGCCTTGATATCGGCTGTCATCAGTGAGGGAACGAGCCATGCATGGCCGGGTGTGGAGTCAGTGGCGGCGAAATTGAGCGGCTCGATCTCGCAGTAGGCCAGGATGCCAATCGTCGTTTCGCGCACACTGCGAATGACGGGAGCGTGCGCTTGCGCCAGATTCATGCCGCCGCCCACTGGTGTGAGCCCATGTTGTGGCAGATGCTGGAGCATGTCAACGAAGGCTTCATGTCCGTAGTCGCCGCTGTGGTTGTTCGCGACCGAGACAATGTCGTAGCCCGCCGCCACCAGTCGTTCGAATCCCGCGACAGGCGCCTCGAATGTGTACTGCTTTGGCTGTGGTTGGCCGAGCGTGGAGACGACGCACTCCAGATTCCCGATGGTTAGATCGAATCCACTCAACCAGTCGGCGGTGTCATTGAACGGAAAGCGATCAGACGTCGCGATCAGGCGTTTTCCCACGCTGCGACTGAGCATGATGTCGCCAGTCACAGCGAGCGTGACGGGGCGTGTGTCAGGCGTGGCCGTCTCGGTCGGCTCTGCGGTGGACGCAGCGACGTGTGGTGGAACTGTCGCCGATGCGACGCCACACGCGGCGAGCAGGCCACTCAACGGAGCCGCCGCGGCAAATGTCGCGCTGGCTCGCGCGGCGTCACGCACGAATGCGCGTCGTGATTGTCGTGGTTGCTCCTGCTGTTCGTTACCGTCCATCGTGTCCTTCTCAACGTTGAAATGACATCACATCACTCATGCATTCGAAAGAATACTGAGATTGGTTCCCGATAGCGGACGCCCATCTGGCCCGGCGAGAAATAGCAGGATGCGCGCAAGATCATCGGGCGTCATATCCGGCGTCAGGTGTGGCGCGGCGGCTCGCAGCATTTCCGTGTCGACAGCGCCAGGGCTGACTGCGACGACGCGGATATGATGTGGTTTGCCTTCGACTGCCAGAATCTCGCTCAACCCCGCCACGCCGTACTTCGAGACGTTATACGCGCTCAGTCCGGGAAACTTCTCCACGCCTGGGACGCCTGAAAGCGACGAGAGGTTGATGATGACGCCACCGTTGCGCGGGATCATCTCGCGGAACGCCTCGCGACAGCACAGGAACGTGCCTCGAAGGTTCACACCAAGCACATGGTCCCAAACGGACGTTTCCATGTCAACGAATCGGGACTGCGCAACCGCGCCGGCTGAGTTGACCAGGATATCCACTGGTCCAAAGTGGTCAGCGACCCGTGCGAAAAGCGCTTGCACGCTAGCTTCGTTGGCGACGTCGCATGGACAGGCGAACGCAGCGCCACCCGCTGCGGCGATTTCCGCGACATTCGCGTCGAGCGCTGAGGCGTCACGCGCGGCAAGCGCTACCTGTGCGCCGGCAAGGGCAAACGTGTGCGCCGTCGCCTTACCAATGCCTCGACTAGCGCCTGTCACGAGCGCCACTTTGCCGCTTAGCGGTGCGCCTGCCATGCTCTGTGTGGATTCGCTCATTTGTGGGTCTCTCCTGCAGTTGGTTTGACGTTTCAAGTATAGCCTTGAATGCGCCGTGAGTGAGACAATGGTGCCTGTTGGCGCACATACGAGCGGAGGTGGGCGATGGATATCAAGCTCGATGGGACGATTCTTACGAAGGAAACCGGACTGCACGCCACATTCGAAGGAAAAGATCAACCGTATGTGCGCTGCGTCATCGCGCGATTGGACGACCCTGAGCGGCATGCCGAGGCGCGCATTGTCGGGCACGAGGATATCTCGCAACAGGTCGGGGATGTAATACACCTGGAAGCCTATCGTGTGGTGACCGATCGCAATGCCGGAGTTGTGCGATTCGATTGTCGGCTACTCCCCTAACAGTCTTCTGGGACGGAGGCGCGCAATGGCACAGGCGCCGATGGTCGGCATGCTCACCGACTTTGGACTGGCCGACGGATATGTCGGCGTGATGAAGGCTGTCCTTCTCAGCATTGCTCCTGGCGTCCCGATTGTAGACATCACGCATGACATCAGGCCGCAGGATATCGAGATGGGCGCGTGGAGCCTTGGCATCGCGTGGCGCTACTTTCCAGTCGGAAGCGTACTGCTCTGCGTGGTGGACCCTGGAGTGGGCAGCGCACGGCGAGCGATTGCGCTGCATGCGCATGACCGCTACTTCGTTGGACCAGACAACGGGCTCTTTACCTATCCGCTGTTGGCTGCTGGCGGCGCCGAGACGGCTACTGAGTGCGTGCGCCTCGACAATGTGTCGTTCCACCTCTCCAGAGTGAGCGCGACCTTCCATGGGCGTGATGTTTTCGCGCCCTGCGCCGCGCATCTGGCGATAGGCATGGAAATGGCGGAGCTGGGATCTCCACTCTCGCCTGCTTCATTGGTGCGCCTGTCGATTCCACTTGAGCCATGGAGGGAGGGCGATACCTGGTTCGGGCGCGTCGCTCATGTGGATCACTATGGCAATCTGATCAGCGACATCGGGCCGAAGCTGACACGACAGGCGCTTGCGGCGCCCGAAGCATTCGTGGAAGTGGCTGGGCATGTCGTCAGTGCTCGCGCAACGCATTTTTCCGGCGGGCCCTCTGGTCAGCCGTTCTTTCTTCAGGATAGCTCAGGCGCGCTGGCAATCGTCATGCGGGATGATTCAGCAGCGCAGACACTGAGTGTACGCCGTGGCGCGCAGGTGATTCTGCGTGGGCTCGAAGGCTCCGAAGAGCACTAACCCGGACTGCGAGTGGCGCGACATGCCAGGAAAGCAGGGAACGTCGATGCTTCTGTATTTCATGCGGCACGCTGATGCAGGCGATTCAAACGTGTGGCGTGGTGAAGATGCCGCACGGCCATTGACCGTGAAGGGACGCATGCAGGCCCGCGAGGCTGCCAGCGGGCTGGCGCATCTGCGGCCACCAATACAGGCGGTCATTTCCAGTCCGTATTCGCGGGCGTATGAGACAGCGGTGATCGTTGCAAAGGAACTGGGTTTGCCGGTCCAGTCGGCCGATGAGCTTACCCCTGGATTCGACCTTGCGCGTCTCGACCGCGCGTTGGCGTTGCGGCCCAGTCTCGACATTCTGCTGCTCGTCGGGCACGAGCCCGACCTCAGCCACCTTATTGTGCAATTGGCGCGTCCTCACGGCGAACACGCCCCTGACGTTACGATGAAAAAGGGCTCGTGTTGCCTCGTGCTGACGCCGTCTACACTTCCAGGTGGGGCCAGCGCAGCCGAGTTGGCAGGCGTCTGCGAGATCAGCTGGATCCGCACCTGGCGCGAACTTGCGGACCTTCGCGAGAACACCGATCCATTGACGTGACACGATCTGGCGCCGTAGTTGCGAATAGCCTCCACATCACGCGCGAATGAGTTGCGCGGCTATTGAGGAGGCTCGGAATGGGAACTGACGGTAGCGCACTTTTGGACATGCAAGCATACATGCCATTCCACCTCTCGGATGAGCATGCTCAGTCGATGAGCCGCTCTGAGCAGGGAATGAGCGCGAGCGCGCTCCAAGATACATCCGCCACTCGTTATGACGTTGTCGCTGGCTCGTTCCGCTTTCCGTGTGACTGGGTCGATGCGCGCGTCTCAATGATGGTTTCGCGTGCGTGCCAGACCGGTAAGTTGCATACGCTGTCTGTTTGGCGTGATGCTCTGAAAGAGGCGCTGGAGCAGGCTTCTCGTGAAGCGGCGCACGCGAGCGAGGACGCTTCGTGTTTGGCGCTCTTCTGGGAGCGTGTCGGCGACGAGTACCATGTGTCAGTCACGCTGCGGACGCAGCATACGTTGAGCGGCGTGCGTCACTAAACGCGCGCTTCCCAATGCGCCGTCGGTCTGCTATGATGGCAGTGGATGAAGGATTATCCGCTGACATGGGCCGATGGAGGTTGACCCGAAGAAGCAGCCGGTATCACTCGACTCTTGGTATAACAATTTCTTTGAGATACAATAAATCGGAGTAGGTATATCGTTGCCTTTCTGATGACGTCTATGTTATACTCCTCCTGGTATGCGTGGTGAGGCGCTAACCAATGAAGAACGACAAGCGACGACGCTCTCAACCGAGTGACTGGGCGGCCTTCGGCCTCATTGGTCAGGTAGGTCTGAATATCAGTCTGGGCGCGTTACTTGGTCTCGGCATCGGCCTCTTCATCGACAGCAAACTGCATTCCTCACCAATAGCGACACTCATCGGGCTGCTGCTTGGCCTGGCCGCTGGCATCTACAACGTGTATCGACTGATCTCCTCCTTGGAGTGAGCGCGTGCGTTAGAGGCGAGGTTAAGCACAGCAGAGGACGAAGGGAGAGCCTCCGTGCTCTGGAAGCTGTCACATATCCAACTAGCCGCCGACCCGCTGTATCCTGGAGCCCCCGCGTTTCTCACGAACACGTTCTTGCTTGCGGTTTTGAGCGCGGTGCTGGTCGCAGTACTGTTCTTGATAGCCTCGTACCGCCCGAAGATCGTGCCAAGCGGGCTGCAGAACTTTGTCGAGTGGGTTTTCGAACAACTGCTTGGCCTCTGTGAGGAGGTAGCGGGCAAAGAGAATGGACGCCGCTTCTTCCCCTGGGTGGCGTCGCTCTTCCTGTTCATTCTCTTCTGCAACTGGTGGGATATTTTGCCCTTCGTCGAGACGATTGGGTACAAGACCACTGAGATCCCTGGCTGTCAGAACGTCATGCATCAAGGACTGTTTCTGACTGGGCCTTCCTCCAACTGCTTCGTTCCGTGGCTTCGCCCACCGACTACCGATCTGAACCTGACCGTTGCCCTGTCCATTCTGACAGTTGTGTTGACACAGGTCTACGGTTTCCGTGTGCTCGGCTGGAAGCTGCAGATTGGCCGCTACCTGACCCTCAAAGAGGGGCCGATTGGCCTGGTCGTGGGCATCCTCGAGTTCTTCCTCGAAATGCTTCGCGTCCTGTCGCTGAGCTTCCGTCTTTTCGGTAACGTCTTCGCTGGCGACGTGCTGCTCCTGGTGATGTCGTTCATCTCCATCGGCATCGGCGCTATCCCGTTCTACTTCCTTGAAGCGTTCGTCGGCTTCATTCAAGCGTATGTGTTCGCCTTCCTGACGCTGCTCTACTTGACGCTCGGCACGACCGCACACGGTCATTCCGACTCAGAGGAATCGCATGCGGCTGAGGTGAGCCACGCCGCACATGAGCGCGCCGAGCATGCCTTGGGCGCCCCTGAGGCGAAGCCCGCCGCGACGAGCGGGAGGTAGGCGCGGAACTTTTTGGCGCGCGGGCAGACACCTGAGTCTGTGTTTGACGCGCCAGTCCTTGTGACATTTCATCCCTGCGCGGCGACCTGGTATGTCGCGCTGCCGGCGTCTGACGTCGGTACGTTCAACGACTTGCCGACTCGAATAGTCGGCTCATACATGCCTATCTGAGGAGGCGTTTTGTGAACAGCTTTGAGGTTGCTGCGGCTCTCGCTATCGGTATCGGCGCACTGGGCCCTGGTATCGGCATTGGTCTGATCGCCGGCCCGGCGCTTGGCGCGATTGGGCGCAACCCAGACGCAGCGAACGTGATCCGCACGAATATGATTCTTGCGATCGTGTTCGCGGAAGCTATCTCCATCTATGCGCTCGTCGTGGCGCTGATCATCCTCTTCGTCACGAAGTAGTTGTGGCGCCGGAATGGGCGCATGATTGTTGAAGATTGCGCCCGTTCGACCACATACTGCTTTGGGTATTGAATGGGGAGGAGACGAGAACATGGCTGCTTTAGGTATCAACATCTATAGCCTGATCGCCCAACTCATAGCGTTCGCTATCCTCCTGTGGGTGCTTAACAGGTTCGCCTTCCCGGTGCTGATGAAGACGCTCGACGAGCGCCAAAAGACGATTCAGACCGGTGTAGAGAATGCTGCGAAAGCAACCCAGGCGCTGAAGGACGCTGAGAAGCGCGTTGAGGCGTTGATGAACGATGCGCGCGTCGAGTCGCAGAAGGTTATCGCCAACGCGACAAACGCCGCGGAGCGGTTGAAGGCTGACATCGAACAGCAGGCGCAGCAGCGCGGACGTGAGATCGAGCAGCAGACCGCGAAGCGCATTGAGCAGCAGATTGCTCAGGCGAAGGCTGAACTGCGTACCCACGTGGCAGACCTGTCGATCGCGGCGGCTGAGCGCGTCATTGGTCAGTCGGTCGATTCGGCGACGAATCGTCGGTTGGTTGACGAGTTTGTGTCGCAGTCGAGGGACAGCCTGTGTTAAAGGGTCCAGTCGCGCGTCGCTATGCTGAGGCGGTTTTCGAGATAGGCGTCGAGTCGAATTCGGTTGACGCCTGGCTCCAGGATGTGCGGCTGATCGCAGAATATTTCAGTAACCGCCAGCTTACCTTCATTCTCAGCCAGCCCAATATTCGCTTCGAACGTAAAGAGGCGATTATTCGGGATCTGCTGGGAACCAAGATTCGTCCCGAGTCGATGGGCCTGGCGCTCACGTTGGCGCAACGTGGCATCACTTCGTATGCGGGACGTGTGCGCGATCAGTTCGAACTGCTCTACAACAATTACAAGGGGCAGGTGGTGGCGCAAGTCACCTCGGCCATGCCGCTCGACGATGCGTCGCGCGCAGCCATCGTGCGTAAGCTCGAAACGATGACCGGAAAGCGCGTCATCCTCAAGGAGCTGGTCGATCAGACGCTGCTCGGAGGTGTTATCGCTCGCGTGGGCGACACGTTGATCGACGGGAGCGTCCGACGCCGACTAGCGGTTCTGAAGCGTCAGATCGCGCAGGGTGGAGACATGGGCGAGCCGCTGAGCGGTTTCGAAGATCTCAAACCTTTGCTTGACCTGCCGGGAAGCGGTGGAGTCGCGCGTCCAATGCCTGGAGCCGCTGGCTCTACGCCGAAGGACCGTGGCGGGCTCTCAAATGGTCAAGGCGGTCAGCGCGGCCATCGCAGTGGCAAGTATCACCGGGGCCGCCGACACTAACATCTGGCATCGAACGTCAGCTCCGAGCGTGGCGTGGTCATACAGAGACTGACAGACAGTAGGAGAGTAACATGGCTATCGCGGACGAGATTACCCGCGTCATACGCGATCGCATTCAAAGTTTCGATGGCACGTCCACTCAGGCCTCGATGGCCAGCGTGGGCACGGTAATCGAAGTCGCCGACGGTATCGCCCGTGTCTACGGTCTGTCAGGCGTAGGTTACCTGGAGTTGGTCGAATTCCCTCGAACCGGTCAGATGGGTCTTGCCTTCAACCTGGAAGAGGATTCGGTCGCTGTGCCGATCCTTGGCGACTTCACCATCATTCGCGAAGATGACGAGGTCCGCACCACGGGCCGCATCGTGCAGGCTCCGGTGGGCGATCAGTTGATCGGGCGCGTCGTGAATGCGCTCGGTGAGCCGCTGGACGACGGCGGCCCCATCAACGCCACCAAATTCCGCCCTGTTGAGCGCGTGGCCCCTGGCGTTATCACGCGCCACCCGGTGGACACCCCGGTGCAGACCGGCCTCAAGCCGATTGACGCGTTGATTCCGATTGGACGTGGCCAGCGTGAGCTGATCATCGGCGACCGTCAGACGGGCAAGACGGCGGTTGCGATTGACACGATCATCAATCAGAAGGGCAAAGACCTCATCTGCATTTACGTGTCGATCGGCCAGAAGAACTTCCAGCTTGCGCGTATCCGTGAGACGCTGCGCCAACACGGCGCGCTGGAGCATACGGTGATCGTGCACGCGGGCGCTGAAGACCCGGCGCCGCTGAAGTATCTCGCACCGTACACCGGCTGCGCCATTGGCGAAGAAATCATGGAGAGCGGGCGCGACGCGCTGGTCATCTATGACGACCTCTCCAAGCACGCCGACGCGTATCGCAACATGTCGCTGATCATTCGCCGCCCTCCGGGCCGCGAGGCGTATCCAGGCGATGTGTTCTACCTGCATAGCCGCCTGCTGGAGCGCGCCGCCCGCCTGAACAAAGACTACGGCGGTGGTTCTTTGACGGCGCTGCCAATCATCGAGACGAAGGCAAACGACGTCTCCGCCTACATTCCGACGAACGTCATCTCGATCACCGACGGCCAGATCTTCCTCGAGACTGACCTGTTCAACGCTGGTATTCGCCCCGCGCTGAACGTCGGTATCTCGGTGAGCCGGGTCGGTGGCGCGGCGCAGACGGCTGGCATGAAGCAGGTCGCCGGCACCTTGAAGCTCGATCTGGCGCAGTTCCGTGACCTCGCGGCGTTTGCGCAGTTCGGCTCTGACCTCGACGCGGTGACGAAGCGCAAGATCGAGCGCGGCCGCCGCCAGCAAGAGATCATGAAGCAGAAGCAGTACGAGCCGATGTCGGTTGCGCACCAGATCATGATCATCCATGCGGCGAGCACAGGTAAGCTCGATGATGTACCCGTCGAGAAGGTGGAGGAGTGGGAGAAGCAGTTCCACACCTTCATGGACGCGAACAGCCCGGAGCTGGTGAAGTCGATCCACGAGCAGACGGTGGTCAACCGCAAGAAGCTGACCCAGGAAACGTTTGATCAAATCGACGCTGCTATCGCGGCTTACAAGCAGACGGCGCCTCGCTAGCGCGGCCTCCGGCGCGGGCGCGCTGCCGTGCCAGCCGATTCGCCACATGGCGTTCGGGTGGTATGAGGAGCGCGCCGGGGCCGGACGTAGGAGAAGAACATGGCGTCGACACAGGAAATCAGGCGGCGTATTCGCTCCGTGCGGAACGTCTCACAGATTACGCGCGCCGTGCAGCTTGTGGCGAGCAGCAAGATGCGTCGGGCGCAGGAGCGCGTGGTCGCGTCGCGCCCCTACGCTGAGCAGTTGTCGAAACTGCTCTCGCGAGTGGCGGCGCAAGCTGACGACCTCAACGATCTGCCACTGATGCGCAAGCGTGATGTGAAGCGCGTTGCGATCGTGCTGGTGACGCCGGACCGCGGTCTGGCGGGCGCGTTGAACAGCAATATCAACCGGCGTGCTGCGCTCCTAGCGCAGGAGCTCCGTCGTCAGTACAACAATCCGCAGTTGCCGATTGAGTTTGTGGCAGTCGGGCGTAAGGGTCGAGATTTTCTGGCGCGCACACGTCAGAACATCATCGCTGAGTTCACACAACTGGGCGATAACCCGAAGACACAAGACGTGCGCGCCATCGCTCGCTCGGTGACGGATGAGTACATCAACGGCAACATTGACCTAGCGTTGATGGTGTATCCAAAGTATGTCTCGACGGTAACCCAGACTCCGACTGTGACGCAGTTGCTTCCGGCTCAGACGCCAGAAACTGACGAACCGGAAGCGGGAGCGCCGCAATACATATTTGAGCCTAGCGCGGAGCGGATCTTTGAAGAACTGCTTCCACGCTATGTGGAAACCCAGGTCTATCAGCCGCTGCTGGAGACTGTCGCGAGCTTCTACTCAGCCCAGATGCTGGCGATGAAGAACGCAACCGACGCGGCCAACGACTTGTTGTCCGATCTGACACTTACCTACAACAAGGTGCGCCAGACGTCGATTACGACGCAGATTCTCGAAGTTGTCTCTGGCGCTAACGCGCTGCAGTAGACGCAGGAGTATGCAATGACTAGCGCCACGACGACTCGTACAAAGGGTATCGTGCGGCAGGTGCTGGGGAACGTGGTTGACATCGAGTTCCCCGCTGAGAAGCTGCCCGGGATTTATAACGCCATCGAAACCTCGATCCGCGGCCAGGATCATCCGCTGACCCTCGAAGTGGAACAGTTGCTGGGCAACAACATCGTGCGGTGCGTCGGCATGGGCCCGACGGATGGCATGGTACGCGGCCAGGAAGCGTTCGACACAGGCGGCCCGATCACGGTGCCGGTTGGCATGGCGACGCTGGGCCGCATCTTCAACGTACTGGGCGAGCCGGTCGACAACAAGCCGGCTCCGACAGATGCCCCGCGTTGGGCGATTCACCGCCCGGCGCCTGGCATCGAAGACCAGGCCACCTCGACCGAGGTGCTGGAGACGGGCATCAAAGTCATCGACCTGATCGCCCCCTTCATGCGCGGCGGTAAGATCGGCACCTTCGGCGGCGCGGGCACGGGCAAGACCGTCATCATTCAGGAGCTCATCAACAACATCGCGAAGAAGTCGATGGGTGAAGGTGGCGCTGGCGGCGGCCTCTCGGTCTTTGCCGGAGTGGGTGAGCGCACTCGCGAAGGCAACGACCTGTTGGAGGAAATGACCGGCGCGGGCGTGCTTGACAAGCTGGCGATGGTCTTTGGCCAGATGAACGAGCCGCCAGGTTCACGTCTGCGCGTGGCGCTGACCGGCCTCACCATCGCGGAGTACTTCCGTGAGGAAGAGGGCCGCGACGTGCTGCTGTTCATCGACAACATCTTCCGCTTCACGCAGGCCGGCGCTGAGGTGTCTGCGCTGCTCGGCCGCATGCCGTCGGCAGTGGGCTACCAGCCGAACCTCGCGGAGGAAATGGGCCAGCTGCAGGAGCGCATCACCTCGACGAAGAAGGGTTCGGTCACGTCGATGCAGGCCGTGTATGTGCCTGCCGACGACTACACCGACCCGGCTCCAGCGACGACCTTCGCGCACCTCGACTCCACGATCGTGCTGGAGCGCGCTCTGGCCGCCCGCGCACTGTTCCCGGCTGTGGACCCGCTGCAGTCGACCAGCCGCATCCTCGACCCGAACATCGTGGGTCAGGAGCACTACGACGTTGCGCAGCAGGTTAAGCGTGTGCTGCAGCGTTACAAGGAACTGCAGGACATCATCGCCATCCTCGGCGTCGACGAATTGAGCGACGAGGACAAGGTGACCGTTACTCGCGCGCGTAAGATCGAGCAGTTCTTCTCGCAGCCGTTCAACGTCGGTGAGGCCTTCACCGGTCGCCCGGGTCGCACCGTCTCGCTCAAGGACACCGTGCGTGGCTTCAAGGAGATCCTCGACGGCAAGCACGACCACATCTCTGAGGTGCTGTTCTACATGGCCGGCCCGATCGAAGATGTGGTGGAGCGCGCGGAGAAGGAAGCGGCGGACAACGCCTAGGGCTACCCTGGTAGCCGGTCGCGAGACCGTTTGTGGCGTAAGTCGCTGACGTTCTCGCGACGTTCCACGGTTGGAAAGGGAGTCTGAGCATGTCTCAGCGACCTGGTTTGCACGTCACGATCATCACCGCGACACACAGCGTGTTCGATGGTGTAGCTGACGCGGTCAATGCGCCGGGCGGCGAGGGTCGGCTAACGATTCTGCCGCACCACGCTCCGCTGCTGACGACACTGTCATACGGTGAACTTCGTGTGCGCGAGCACGGCGACGAGTCCAGCATTTTCGTCGCGGGCGGCTTTCTCGAAGTCAACAATGATCAGGTGATGATTCTCGCCGACGAGGCAGAGCGCGCCGAGAACATTGACGAGCAGGCGGCGCAAGAAGCGCGACGTCGCGCGCAGCAACGGCTGGAAAGCGTCTCGGGTGATCGCGGCGCCGAGGCGGCGGCTGTAGCCGAACTGGATCGCGCCGTCGGTCGTCTGCGTGTAGCCGAGATGCATCGGCAACGCAGCGGACGCAGGCGTCCAGCGCCGCAGCCCGAAGACCTGCAGTAGAAGCGACTACTTACAGAAAACCCCTGACCATCAATGTGGCCAGGGGTTTCGTATAGGTCACGTGCGAATTGGTTCTGACGCGATGTGACAAACCGGGGTGGGACTACTTGTCGCGCGCTGGGACGGCGCGAATCTGCTCGTCGCTAATGGACTGATCGGCGTGCTTCGCGTCGGCGTGGGCGCGACCCTTGGCAAACAACTCTTCGTCGTTCGCCGCCTCGAGCTGTTCGTGGCAGAGCGGACATTCGGCAACGCGCATGGTGGCTCCTTTCGCCTTGAGTGCTGCTCACCAGCCTGACCATTCAGGTGGCGAGCGTGGGAGGGTTCTCCCTGCGAGGAGTATACCTAGCGCTGTCTGACTGGTGAATATAGCCAGCTACCACGTGGCGTTCGCACTGGAAGCACGTCTATGCGCCGCGCTGAGCCAGTCCTTTGATGCGAGCGAGAAGGCGGAGTCGGGCGTGGAGCAGCCGTGAATCGAATGGCTTGACGACGTAGTCATCCGCGCCTGCGCTAAACCCCGCTACGCGATCCTGCACGGATGTGCGCCCGGAGAGCATCATAAGCGGCAGGCTCGCGGTTTGCGCCTGGCGTCTGATGTCCATGCAGAGCGCTATTCCGTCGCCTTCATCGAGGTCCACTTCGGTTACGACAACATCTGGCAGCTCGCGCAGAATGGCAGTTAGCGCCTCGCGTTGGCCACTCGCGAAAGATAACGCGCAATGGTCAGCCAGCGCTCGTGTAATACCATCGCGTGCGTTTTGATTGCTCTCGACAACCAGCACGCGCATCCGCCCCTCAGAAGCGGCACGCCATGGTTGTTGATCCAGCGTCACGCTCCACTCTCCCTGCTTGGTCCTAACACCACGCCTGTTGCATGTTCCTACGTGTCAATGGGGTGATGGCATCACCGGTCACCCGTTTGTCACATCATCTTCCGGATGAGCATCTAAAACAAGCTCGTCGTTCGCCAGATGTTCCATCCGTTGAGCTCGCTGTTCGGGCGTAATCTTCATCACGCGTTCGAGTGCGGCGGCCAGTGCGGACGGCTTAACAGGCTTCGAGAGATATTCATCCACGCCAGACAGCATGCCAGTCAGTTTATGATCGGCCTCCTGCAGTGCGCTCAAAATGAGTAGCGGCGTGTTGGCCGCCGCCGCGTCGCCGCGAATTGTTCTCACGACCTGATTGCCATCGAGCCCGGGCATTTTGACATCTACAATAACGCAGTCGGGTCGTTCCGCGTAATACTGCTCCAGACCCGCGATACCGTCGTATGCGACGACGATGTGCTGAAATCCGAGCTTGAGCAGAACATGTCGAATATATGTGACTATGGTTTCGGTATCATCAATGATGAGCACCTTCTTGTCCGCAAAATTCGAAGAAGGCGCTACTTCGCCGCTCGAGTCTGCCATCAGTGACTACTCTCCGAGGGTCTACATGCTGCCTTTCCCCGCATCACCTCAATCGGAGGCGCGGAGCATAGGACGCTGGTGACACCAGCATCAGCAAGTGTAACATCCGGCTCGCCGCTCGCTCGCGGCGCTCTTCCCAAAGTACTAACGATGCGCTATCAATTCCATGACGGAACAGCAAAGAAGAATGTAAGCGTATGACCGATGCGATAATGAGATGGCGCATTGATGTGGCCGCTCGACAGGAGGGATACAATGACCGGCGATTCGAGGATGGTGTCTGCTGATCGGTATTCGCGTCAGACGCTGTTTGCGGGCATCGGACCTGAAGGACAGCGGAAACTTGCGGATGCGTCGGTCGTGATCCTTGGCTGCGGCGCGATGGGAAGCGCGCTGGCGAACAATCTCGCGCGGGCAGGGGTTGGTCGGTTGCGTCTCGTTGATCGTGATTTCGTTGAGGTCAACAATCTCCAGCGACAGACGCTCTATGATGAGGCGGATGCGGCGAGCGCACTGCCGAAAGCTGTGGCTGCCGCCCAGCGGATACGAGCGATCAATAGCGCTATCGTTGTTGAACCCGTAGTGAGCGATTTTACGGCTGACAATGCGCTCGAACTCATCGACGGCATGGATCTAGCGCTCGACGGTACAGACAATTTCGAGGCACGCTACCTGCTCAACGACGCCTGCCTCACAGCGGGTATTCCCTGGATCTACAGCGGAGTCATCGCCGCCTATGGCGTCAGCATGACTATCCTGCCGCATGATACCGCCTGCTTGCGATGCGCATTCCCTGAGCGACCGCTGCCCGGCACGACGCCAACCTGCGACACGGCGGGCATCATCAATGGCATCGTCGCGGTCATCGGAGGCGTGAGTTCGACGGAGGCAATCAAACGGCTGGTGGGGAGCGACCGACAGGCGCGCGGCATCTTCTGGATGGATCTCTGGGAGAACACTACCGAGCGCATCGAATTGCCGCGTCAGCCTGATTGCCCGGCATGCGGGCGTGGCGAATATGAGTATCTGGAAAGCGCACTTACCGAAGACAGCGCAACACTCTGCGGTCGTAACGCAGTGCAGGTGCGGCCCATGCGAAGCGCAGGCGCGCTCGACCTCGCGGAACTTGCGCGCCGCCTGGCTCCGCTCGGTGAGGTGTCTACGAACTCCTACCTGCTGAGGGCGATGCTCGATGGCTATGAGTTGACAGTGTTTCCAGATGCCCGCGCCATTATCAAAGGCACCGACGAGCCAAGCGTCGCTCGTACGGTGTATGCGCGCTACATCGGCTCCTAGTCCAGACTCCAGAAGATCCGCTTCCCTGGCGTCGCTCAACTTCTGAATTGATGCGCCGTATTCGTGTTGTGCGCCTACTCGACTGTGGCACAAGAATTGCGCCGATTGCTTCTTTGTGCAGCGGGTTAACCTGCCCTTGCTCGCAGGTGTAGTGAGGGTGTTGCACAATCAGGGCGCCTTGTTCAGGAGCGACACCATCTGACGGGGCGATTTGTCGACTTGAAAGCGGTATACGTCGTCGACGATGTTCGGCGGCGGATTCCCCACGAGAGGTGGAGAGCATGCCAAACCAGTTCGACCCTAACAACATTCTGCAGAACGTGGAGCAGCAGGCGAAGGAACGAGCCGACGCAGAGATCGACAACCTTGCTGCCAGGATCCCCGGTGGCGAGCAGTTCGCGCAGCAAGCGAAGGACGCAGCCAATGCCGGCATCGATCAGGCCGGGCAGGCTGGCGAACAGCAGGCGCAGCAGCAGATTCAGGAGCGCATGGGCGGCATGGGTGGACTGGGCCAGGAGCTCGGCGGCATGTTCGGCGGAAATTCTGGCGGTACGGACACCAGCGGCTCGAACCAGTAGCTCTCGCCCCGGATTATAGAATTTCACCTATGACATGACGTTCTGGTGGAGACGCGGCGCTAAGGAGTACCAACTCCCCGGCGCCGCGTCCTTCGTCTGCAAGGGAGATGCAGCCCATGGACAAAACGGCAATTGCCGCGGCCTGGCAGCAGGCTGGACTTCAGCAACTTCCCCCCGTGGTGGACAAACTCGCGCTTCCCTCGATACTCCTCACCGTCAATCCGTCTTTTGAAACCGCGCTGCAGCTCGGGCAGTCCAAGATTGGCGGCTTGCCTGACCTGCCTGCGAGCGTGTCCTGGCCTCAATTGAATGGCGCACCGATGGGATTCGTCGCTCAGGTGCAGTTGGCGGACGCCCATACGTCTGATACCACTGGACTGCTGCCTGCGAATGGCGTCCTGTCGTTCTTTTACGATGCTTCACAGCAGACCTTTGGCTCGGACCCCAAAGATAAAGATGGCTTCAAGATCTTCTACTTCGAGCAGCCCGCCGCTGAATTGAAGCGTACAGATTTGCCTGCGGACCTGCCCTCGCAAGCGCGGTATCGCGTGTGCTCAGTGGGCTTCAAGAATGACCTGACGCTCCCATTACAGCCAAAGCTGGAGATCGACTCGCTTCAGTGGTCCGAGACGGATCAGCAGAAGTACGATTCAGCGCTCCAGGGATTGACTAGTTCGGTGACCCACCCCATCAACCGCATGTTGGGGCATCCCGACACGATTCAGGACGACATGCGCATGCAGTGTCAGTTAGCCGCGAATGGTGTGGCTGACCCTGGGTCGGAGCCAGATAAGGTCGCGGCGCTCTCCGCAGGCGCGAACGACTGGATGCTTCTGCTTCAGGTTGATTCTAACCAATCGGTTGCCATGCAATGGGCAAATGCGGGTATGCTGTATTTCTGGATTCGACGGCAAGACCTCGCAGCCAGGAATTTTGACCATGGGTGGGTCGTGCTGCAATCCGAGTAATGTCGCGTAGGATGCGCTCTCCTCTCTGCACGCGAGGGAGGGCGCTACAGAAGTGTGTCATGGGAGGGCCACCCGGTTATGAATACTGGTACATCTGGACGCCAACTCTTCGGAATCATCGGTCTATTGTTGACGCTGGCGGTCGGTTTCAGCGCGTGCGCCAGCGCCGCCACATCCACAGATACTGGCTCCGGTTCGCATCAATTTGGTGTCCAGACAAAGACATCAGGCTGCCAGGCGCACAACGGCTTGCCTGATAGCGCGTGTACGCCGGGAGCGCTCATGCAGGGCGCCACAGTAGACAAAATCTGCGTGTCAGGCTATGCGAGTTCGGTGCGTAATGTCCCGACGTCTGAAAAAGATCAGGTGTATGCGGAGTACGGCATTGCCAGCCACTATGCCGGTGAGTATGAGGTCGATCACCTCGTAAGCCTGGAGTTAGGCGGCTCGAACGATATCGCGAACCTGTGGCCCGAACTGGCAAGCCCCACGCCTGGCTTCCATCAGAAGGATCAGGTCGAAAACTACCTGCACGACCAGGTCTGCAGCGGGAAAGTCGATCTGGCAAAGGCACAGGGAGAAATCGCGACGAATTGGCTCGACGTTTATCGCCAGATGAACGGCGGCTGATCGTCGCAACCGCTCCAAAAAGCCGCGATGCCCAAGAAACCGGACATCGCGGTTTTTTTGCGCACTTGTTGCGGTGTTTGCTTCTGACGCCATACCATTCATACGGTTTCCGCTTCGGTGCTCGTACTTTGTCTTGTGGCCGACGCCCTTGAATTCAGAGTTCTGGCTGAACCAAGTACAATCGCCGATGCGAAATTGATATCAATTTATAGAATATTCTATTTGACTCTTGACACGGTGGTTTTGAATAAGATATATCTTGATATAGCTAATAGCAACCCTTGCCTGCATCAGGCAGGAGGGAGGAGAATGAACATGGCCGACGGGATGGAGCGCGAGTCAATTGGCTTCGGCGGGCCGTGGTCTGCCGACTGGTCTTGGAGTGGTCCCATGATGGGCCGACGCTGGGGCTGGGGGATGAGACGTGGGTCGATGCGCCCGTGGGGTCCACTAATGTTTTGGGGCGGACCCTGGGGACCACGAGGCCCGAGAGGATGGTATCCAGATATGGGACGACGATTTCCGTTTGGGGGCGGACCTGGCCCCCGTATGTTTGAGCGCGGTCATCTGAAATACGCGCTGCTGCAGTTGTTGCAGGAAGGCCCGAAGCACGGCTACGAGATGATGAAGAACCTCGAAGATCGTATGGGCGGATTCTATGCCCCGAGCGCGGGCGCCATTTACCCCACACTACAACTGCTGGAAGATCGTGGCTGGGCTACGAGCGAGACAGTTGAAGGCAAGAAGGTCTATACGATTACTGATGAGGGCCGCAAGGCGTTGAGTGAGCAGGCCGAGCGTCAGGGTCCGCGCCAGGGCGGCTTCCCCTTTGGGCCGGAAGGTGGCCCTGGGTTTGGCCCTGGGTTTGGCCCTGGCTTTGGCCCAGGGTTCGGACGTGGCTTTGGCCCGGATGGTGAGCCTGGCTTTGGCCCGCACGGTCATGGACCGCATCACGAGCACCACGAGCACCACGAGCACCACGAGCACCACCACGGGCGCCATGAGCGGCCAGATGGTCCCTGGGGCTGGGATGGTGAGTGGGGTGGTCGAGGTTTCGATCGCCAGGCTCAGCAAGAGGTGCGTGAACTTGCGCGACAGGCGCGTGAGCTTGGCCGCGCGTTCCTGTTCGCTGGACGCTCCTCGATCAACCACCCTGAGCGAATCGCGCAGTTGCGACAGATCGTCGAGCGCACACGCGCCGAAATCGAAACTTTCCTCCGCGAGCAACAGAGCGCGCCGAGTCAGGGTGAATCAGCTTCCACCGCGAGTGAGCCGGGCTCCGAAGGCCCCGTGGAGCAGCTCTAGTTTGCCACATCTTGCAGGTGTGCAAGCGCATTTGAGCCCCGACGGAGACGCAGGAAGGCGCCGCCGCTGGGGCTCAATTTCGCTACTCGGCGCCAGCCCGCAGCGTGGAAGGACGGGTGTGCGGTGCGCTATAGTAGGATGCAGACTTTGTCTCTGTTCGTGGCTACTTCCACAAGGAAACACTCAATTCGCTAGAGATACCTTATGTTCAGCGTGCAATTTGCGCGAACACGGTTCTAGGCAAGGGGAAAGCGCATGATGCACGGGGGTGGTGGGGGGCGACCGCAATTCGCTCGCTATCTCAAAGATGGCGAAACGCCACGAAAGACCGACGCGCGCACGTTGCGTCGCGTCGCAAGCTCATTCCGGCCATACACTCGCGAGATCGGCATCGTGCTGGCGGCGATTGTTGTGGTAAGTGTACTCGGGTTGGTCAACCCGTATATGCTGAAGTTTTCGATCTCGATAGGCTTCTTTCAACGGAACTTTCGCGCGCTAGCATTCTTTGTCGCTGTAATGGTGGTGACGCCAGTCCTCAGTAGTTTGATTGGCGTAGGGCAGACTTACCTCAACACTCGGGTGGGCCAGAGTGTCATGCGCGACCTACGCAACCAACTCTACAGTCACCTGCAAAACATGCCGCTGAAATTCTTCACCGACACGCGGACAGGTGAGATTCAGTCGCGCATCTCGAATGACATCGGTGGTGTGCAGAGCGTCGTGACCGATACGGCGACATCAACTGTGTCGAATATCACGACGGTGGTCTCGACGGTCGCAGGCATGCTCTTCTTGTCGTGGCAATTGACGCTGCTCTCGTTGGCGCTTGTGCCAGTATTCCTGTTCCTGACCTATCGTGTTGGCAATGTACGGCGCGAACTCTCCAGCAATACACAGAAGTCGCTCGCCGAGATGACGGCTTTGGTGGAGGAGACGCTCTCCGTCAGTGGCATCCTACTAGCGAAGGTCTTCGGACGACAGCGCCGCGCGGTGCAGCGATTCGAGGACGAGAACGATCGCTATGTCGCCCTCCAGATGCGCCAGCAGATGGTTGGTCGCTGGTTCATGATGTTCATTTCGACATTCTTCTCAGTGCTCCCCGCGCTCGTGTATCTCCTCGAAGGATACCTGGCGTTTGGATCTGGGCGTCATGTGAGCGCGGCGCAGTTGAACGATATCGTCGGCACGCTGGTCGCTTTCACCACGCTTCAGAGCCGACTATTCTTCCCCATAGGCTCGCTGCTAAGTGTTCAACTGGAGCTACAGGGCGCGCTGGCGCTCTTCGACCGTATCTATGAATACCTCGATAAGAAGTCAGACCTTATCGAGAAACCCAACGCCTTCGCATTAGACACTCACAAGACACGCGGTGAGGTAAAGGTCGACCATGTGGGCTTCAGCTACGTCGCCGATTCGGATCGCCCGACGCTGGAAGATGTTTCGTTTACGATGCGGCCTGGCACGCTGACAGCGCTGGTTGGACCGAGCGGCGCGGGCAAGACCACGCTCACCTATCTACTGCCACGTCTCTACGATGTGGCCAAGGGTTCAGTGAGCATCGACGGACATGACGTCCGCGATGTGACTCTCGAGAGCCTTGGCGCGGTGATTGGTGTCGTGACACAGGAAACCTATCTGTTCCACTCGACGATTCGGGAAAACCTGCTCTATGGCAAACTGGACGCGACCGAAGATGAATTGATCGCGGCGGCGAAAGCTGCAGCCATCTATGACCGGATTCATGAGTTGCCGGACGGTTTTGATACGATGGTCGGTGAGCGCGGCTACAAGCTCTCAGGTGGTGAGAAGCAGCGCATCGCGATTGCCCGCGTCATCCTGAAAGACCCGCGCATCCTGATTCTTGATGAGGCGACCAGCGCGCTCGACACGCATTCAGAGCGTCTGATTCAAGCGGCGCTGGAGGAGTTGATGCATGGGCGAACGACCATCGCCATCGCACACCGACTCTCGACTATTCTGGCCGCCGATCAGATTCTCGTCGTAGATGGTGGGCGAATCGTGGAGCGCGGCGTTCATCAGGAATTGCTCGCTGCTGGCGGCCTTTATGCGCGCCTCTATAACGAGCAATTCGCCAGCGCAGCTGAGGTGGCTGAGCAGAGCGCCATCGAATATCTGGCTGCGGCGAATGAGTAGCGGCCAGCTAGAACAGCATTGACGAACTCCAACTGTACAGGCGAGCCTTCTCCGCGTACTTCGCGGCGGGAGGCTCGCTGCCGTTTG
>DASVZC010000034.1:0-25673 GCA_036391835.1 Ktedonobacterales bacterium
GAGATGGTGATTCCGGGCGACAACGTCGAGATGGAAGTCGAACTGATCACGACGGTGGCGCTCGAAGAGGGCAGCCGCTTCGCGATTCGTGAGGGTGGCCGCACCGTCGGCGCTGGCGCCGTCACCAAGGTCGAAATCTAAGCCTGATCCGCTTCGGCGGGTTTCGGTATGGCGCGCCGCAGGATTGGTCATTGACCGTCCTGCGGCGTCGCACGTTCTACTGTTGTCCCAGATGTCCCGCGCCGCCACTTGTGGGGTTGGCGGGTCGAGTGGTTCACCCTAGCCTATTTGACGGGGCGCCGCTGGACGCGCTACGCGGCATGGTATAGAATAGTCCGAAGATGGAGCGCGATCGTCTACCCCCATGGGCGCGACGACCGCACAAGCCGAACAGTGGCGAGCCTCGCATGGGGCGCTGGCGGCTAGTTCAGGCTGACTACATCTGATTTCGCTGGAGGATGCCCCAAGATGGCGGCAAAGAGCAAAGAAAACCGAATCCTGGTGACGCTCGCCTGCGTTGATTGCAGAGAGCGCAACTATATCACCGAGAAGAACAAGCGCAACGATCCAGATCGCATGGAGTTGCGCAAGTACTGCCCGCGATGCCGTGGGCCTCGCCAGCACCGCGAGACGAAGTAAAGCCCGTTTACACCAGGCGTGACGCAGACGATGGGCAGCGCCCGCCGCGATTTCGACCGTTCACGCAGAGGAGCGCTCACCTTGGCAAAGACAATCGACAGGGAGAACAACTCCGCCGCGTCGGCGACCGATGAGGCGGAGCCCATGGACGAATCAACGGCCGAGTACGATGCCGAGACAGCCGACATGCCCGAAGCCGAGCAGGAAATGGCTGTCGCGCCCCTCGATGAGGAGCGCGTGGTCACCCGGACTGGCGCCGCGGGCGTGCAGGTACCCGAGCCACTGCTCAAGAATCCGCTGACACGCGGTCTGGCTGAGGCTTACATTGAGTTGCGCAAGGTGAACTGGCCAACCCGGCAAGACACCTGGAACATGACGCTGGTCGTGATCATCGTCTCCGCGCTGATGTCGGTGCTGCTGGCGCTGTCCGACTACGGCCTGGGCCACTTGCTCTCCTATCTGGTCAATCTCGGCCTCGGGAGGTAGTTGTAGGGCGACTGACATAACCGCGTGCGCGTGGCTATGTCAGTTGTGTAGGGCATCGCTCGCATTTCGTCTCTGTCGCGCCTAATTCAGGTAGCGCTATCGCGCGTCGCCGCCTGCCGCGAAGCCACTCTGTGGTGAAGCGAACGGTAGAGCGACGCTTTCCCACGTCTGCTGTCTGGTCGTTCGCGATCGGCGTGGGCAGGTGAGAGGATTCCACCGTGGAGCCACAGAATCAGGACCTGGAAGCGCCCGCACAGAGCGTACAGGACATCTCCACCGAAGCCGCTGGAGCCGAGGAACAGGAGGCCACCACCACATCTGATGAGGTGGTGAATCCGAATCGCCACTGGTATGCGATCCACACCTATTCCGGCTATGAGAACAAGGTGAAGACGCACCTGGAGGCGCGCATCGCTTCAATGAACCTCAAAGACCTCATCTATCAGGTCGTCGTACCGATGGAGAACGAGGTCGAGGTGAAGAATGGCCAGCGCCGCACCGTGGCGCGCAAGGTCTACCCTGGCTACGTGCTGGTGGACCTCGTGCTGACCGCTGACACATGGCATGCCGTGCGCAATACGCCGGGCGTGACAGGGTTCGTCGGTGGACAAAATGAGCCTGCGCCACTCTCCGCCGCTGACCTGCAATACATCTTGCGGGCGCCGGAAAAGGGCGAAGAGCCCGTGGCCAAGCCGAAGATCACCTACATCACCGGCCAAAGTGTCAAGGTCATCGGCGGTCCATTCGCCGAGTTCATCGGCACGGTCAGCGAAGTAGACAACGAGAAGCAGAAGGTGACGGTTCTCGTCTCCTTCTTCGGTCGCGAGACGCCCGTCCAGCTCGACTTCCTGCAAGTCGAGAAGATGTAGCGACTCTGGGGCGAGTGTGGCGGCTAGCCCGCTGCCTCGTTCTAAACTAACGTGTGTCAACAGTGCGAGCGGCCCCCCAAACGATGGCGGAAGCCGTGAGCCAGAGGGAGGGCGTTTCGACGCCCAGTGACCTCATTGAGGAGCAGACATGGCGAAGAAAGTCAGGGCAGTCGTCAAGCTACAGATCCCCGCAGGTAAGGCGACACCCGCACAGCCGATTGGTCCTGCGCTGGGCCAGCACGGCATCAACATCATGGCGTTTGTGAAGGACTATAACGAGCGCACGGCCTCGATGGCGGGCAGCATTGTCCCTGTCGAGATCACGGTCTTCGAAGACCGCTCGTTCACCTTCGTCACCAAGACGCCACCGACCTCCGACCTGCTGAAGAAGGCGGCGGGCGTGCCCAAGGGCGCGGCTACCCCGAACAAGGCGAAGGTTGGCTCCATCACCAAGGACCAACTGCGCGAGATCGCTACGATGAAGATGAAGGACCTGAACGCGACGACCATCGAAGGCGCCGAGAACATCGTCGCCGGGGCCGCGCGCTCGATGGGCATCACCATCCAGTAAAGGTCGATCTGGGTTCATTCATTTGCAGGCGTCTCTCGCAGAGAGTTCCGTCCGCCACTCCAGCGGACAACGCCCATCAGTCACTGCGGATATCACGCCACCAGGAGGGCGCATCGCAACATGCCAAAACACGGTAAGAAATACACCGAAGCGGTCAAGCTCGTAGAGCCGGAGAAGCTCTATCTGCCAGCAGAGGCCATCGAACTGCTGAAGAAGGTCAGCTACGCCAAGTTCGACGCGACGGTCGAACTGCACATGCAGCTTGGTGTTGACCCCCGCCACGCCGACCAGATGGTGCGCGGCACAGCCACGCTGCCCGCTGGCACCGGTAAAGATGTCAAGGTGCTCGTCTTCGCGCAGGGCGAGAAGGCGACTGAGGCAGAGGCCGCTGGCGCCGATTTCGTCGGCATTGACGACATCGTGAAGCAGATCAACGAAGGCTGGCTCGGCTTCGACGTGGCTATCGCCACACCCGATGTCATGAGCAAGATCGTGAGCCTGGGTCGCCGCCTTGGCCCGCGCGGCCTGATGCCGACGCCAAAGGCTGGCACTGTCACCTTCGACATTAGTCGCGCGGTGAAAGAGGTCAAGGCCGGTCGCGTGGAGTTCCGCGTAGACCGCACCAGCCTGATCCACATGCCCATCGGCAAGATGTCCTTCGGAGAAGATCAGCTGACCTCGAATCTCGCCTCAGCGATCGATGCGATCGTGCGCGCCAAGCCAGCCGGCGCGAAGGGTCAGTACATCAAGAGCATGACGATCTGCTCCACGATGTCGCCGGGCATCCACCTCGATCTGCCAGCCGCGCTGGCGATGAAGGTGGCGTAGAGCCGCCAATTCGTCCCGCCTGCGTTGACAGGCGCATGGCGGGACGTCTATACTCTTTAGGTACAATCGCATATCAGCCAGAGACAGCGGGCGTCATGCTCCGGGATATCCGGTCGCGTGGCTTAATCTGCCAAGACAGGCCTGCCGAGGCGAAGCATCCAGCGCATATCGCGCGCACTCCGTGGGGAAGACGCTCCGAGCGTCACCAGGCGAGACGTGTCGCGTTTCATGTGATGGGCCTTCGGGTCGGCGACCTGAAGGCCCTTTTTGTTGGGTTGCTCTGGCCGAAATGTCTCGAGGTGGGGCGCTGCGAGGCCGTCCCCCTGGAGCCGCTAGCGTACCCACGTCATGCTCCACCGAATCACCGCTGACCGGGCCAGGAGCGCGCCCGAGCACAGTCGCCTCGACACGCGCTCTGGAAGGGAGACACCAGGTATGCCAACAGCAGCCAAAGCGCAACTCATCGAAGAGATGACCGAGAAACTCAATCGCGCGCGTGGCGCCGTCCTGCTGAAGACCGAAGGCCTGACCGTGGCCGAGGCGCAAGACCTGCGCCGTAAGCTCCGCGCACAGGGCGTCGAACTGCACGTCATCAAGAACACCTTGCTGCGAAAGGCGTCGGAGGCGGCCAATTATAAGGACCTCTCCGCGCTGCTCACCGGTCAGACGGCTATCGCCCTCGGCTTCGATGATGAGGTGACGCCCGCCAAGGCAGTCACCGACTATCTGAAGACGGCGAAGACCGCGAAGCCAGTCGTCGTGAAGGCCGGTATTCTCGAGCGTGGCCCAATCTCGGCGAAGCAGGTCGAAGACCTGGCCAAGGTTCCGTCGCGCGATCAGCTTCGCGCGCAGGTGGTGGGCACAATTCACGGCCCGCTCAACCAGACCTATGGCGTCATCAGCGCACCGCTGCGTGACCTCATCAACGTCCTTGAGGCGCGCATCCGCCAGATGGGCGGCGAAGAAGCCGCGTAAGCTCGCGATTCCATTCGCATCACCCAATCCGCCGCGAGTAGTCGCGACGAGAACACATTACGATTCATGGGCCAAGCGGCCCGTGTGGAGGAACACCAGTCATGGCTGTGGATGTCGATAAGATCATTGAAGACCTGAGCAACATGAGCGTGCTTGACCTCGTCAAGCTGAGCAAGGCCCTGCAGGAGCAGTGGGGCGTGAGCGCTGCCCCGGCGATGGTCGCCGCTGCCCCTGGCGCCGTCGCCGCTGCCGGTGGTGAGGCTGCCGCCCCCGCCGAAGAGCAGACCGAGTTCACCGTGACCCTGACCGACGTCGGCCCGAACAAGATCAACGTCATCAAGGCGGTTCGCGAGCTGACCGGCCTGGGCCTGAAGGAAGCCAAGGATCTCGTCGAGGCTGCGCCGAAGCCCGTGAAGGAAGGCGTTGCGAAGGACGAGGCCAACACCGCCAAGGCCAAGCTCGAAGAGGCCGGCGCGAAGGCGACTGTCGCCTAACTCGCCCCTCACAAGTGCATACAACACAACGCGCCCTCTGCGCCGGAGCATCCCTACTGTCAGATGTTCACCGCTCCACGCAGGGGGCGCATTTTTGTCACTTGCTCACGCCTGTTACGATAGAATGACATTCCGTGACATCGCGTCGGCAGACTCATTCGTCGATAGAACTCAGATCATGGGCATTGCATGACGCACCTGGACCCACGTACAGCGAAACATACTGCCACCTCAGGTGGGCGATATACATCCAATTGGAGCGCGCTCCCGCTGAAGCCCTATCATCTCGCGCTGGCGTTCATCTTCTTGTTGGCGCTGACACTGCGCGTGGGGTACAACCTGACGGTCGCTCGCGGCTATGTCCCGCTACATGACGCCGCTGAATACAACCTCATGGCGATACATCTGCTCAATGAGCATTGCCTCTGCATCTATCCCCACATTCCCACGACGGTACGCCCCCCGCTCTATCCGCTGTTCATGGCAGGTGTGTATGCGGTCAGCGGATATGATCCCCTGCATGCTCGACTAGCGTTGAGCGTAGTGGGCGCGTGCACCTGCCTGATCGTGACGGGTATGGCACGTATACTGATGGGGCGACGTGTGGGCGTCGTCGCCGGACTCATCGCCGCAACGTATCCGCAACTCTTCATCTGGGACGCCTTTCTCTACAGTGAATCCTTCGCCATCTTCTTCTTCGCGCTCTGTTGCTACCTTGCGATGCGCTTGGAGAAGCGCCACACGTGGCGGGCATGGATCAGCGTTGGTCTGATCTTTGGACTGGCTGCGCTGGCGCGTCCTAATGGCATTTTTGCGTTGCTAGCGGTGATTATCGTGGCAGCGCTATCCGTCACGCGACGTGAAACCACCTGGCGACAGGGCGTTCTCCAGACGACTGCGCTTACGATTGGCTGCATCGTCGCGTTATCGCCGTGGATCGCGCGCAATGCGATTGTCACGGGCGGCTCATTCGTGCCATTCACCACCGTGAGTGGCATTGTCGTGGCTGGCTCTTACAATGACCAGAGCTATAGCGACCCGGCGAACCTCGGCGTGTGGGTCAATCCACTGCGCGTGCCAGCCGATGCGCCGACGATGGAGCGATTTCCCGTGATATGCGATGCGCCGTGTGAGGTCGCTCGCTCGAATGCCGCCAATAACCTTGGCGTTCACTGGGCGGAGACGCATCTCGCCGACCTGCCGCTACTGCTCTATCGCCGCATGAAAGTATTCTGGATCCCCGCATCTCCTCCCGGCGAAGCGGGCATGCCCGTCTGGCGCACATTCGTCACTGCCTATCCCACAGCGGTAATCCTGCTGGCAATGTTCGGCGCGCTGGTGGCGGTTCGACGGAACTGGCGCAAGGCGCTGCTCCCGCTACTCTTTGCGGGAACGGTGGTAGCCGGTGGCCTGCTCTTCTACGGTACTCCGCGCATGCGTGCGCCGATGGAGCCGATGCTCGTGGTATTCGCCGCTGTGGGCGTCGTCGCGCTTGTTGAGTTCTGCTGGCGCGCCGCCATGCGAGCAAGGCAAGGAACCAGCGCATCGCGACAGAGTGAGGCAAACAGCGCAGGCGCCCAGCAGTCCGCTGGGCGCCTGCGCTTTAAACGAGAAGCCTAACTGTTCGCCAGGGCGTGCGCCTGGTCGAGCAGGCTCTGCGCCTGCGTCAGCCAGTCGTTTGCCTGCTCCTGGTTCAGAGACTGATCATCGAAGGCGGCGGCATTGAGCGCCGACTTGATGTGGCCCGCCAGCGTGTTGCGCTGCGTCGTCAGGCTGCTGATCTGACCTTCGATGCTGGTGTACGTGGAGTCATCGGTTGCCGAGCCACTGCTCAGCGCCTTGGTCGAAGCCGTCAGCGTATCGAGCGAGAACTGCCCGAACGGCGCGTTGATCTGCTCGTAGATAGCGCTCAGACGGTTGACCGTCTCACGGTGCGCGATCAGTGATTGCGGCGTCGCCTGGGTCGTCAGCGCCTCAACCAGCACGCGACCATCCTGCGTATAGCCGTCTTTGAGGCCAACCAGCGACAACATCGTCGGACGTAGGTTAGTGTGATCCGTCCAGGTGGACGAGTCGATGCCGTTGTTGGCGATGCCAGGGCCGACCAGGCCAGACCACGTATTAGCGATCTCATGCTGCACGTCGCCGTGATTCCAGGCATAGCCAGGATTCACGCAGACCGTCGTGCCAGCGCAGGCGCCCGAAAGATTGGTCGTCTGGAAGTAGAAGTCGGGATTGCCAAACATCGCGAAGGTCGGCGTGCGCTTCGGATCGGAGTTGACCATGTGCAGCGCCGCCATCTCTGTCTGGTCGGCCAGCCGCTGCGCGATGGGCGTTGTGCCACCAGCATAGGGGTCTGTCGCCGTCGCGGCCGCGACATCGCGCTCCAGTTGGCGGGTCGAGGCTGCCGTCTGGCTCGGACCATTCTGTCCGGCGGCGCCATAGAGATAGAAGGCAGGCGCGCTATCGAAGTGGATGTCGTAGCCCGGCTCGCCAGCGGGCAGCAGGGCGCCGATCTTCGCGTTCACTTCGCCGATCTGGTTCGACGGGCAAGCCGTCAACACCGTGCACGCTGTGTGGCTGTAGGCGAGCGAGCCGTCAGCCTGGGGCGCGCCGGCGCCACCCGCGAAGTGATCACCCTCGTCCGCTGTTACGACAAAGAGCGTGTTGCTCTTGTCGATGCCGTGATTGGCCAGATTCTGGAAGAACGCCTCGAACGCCGTGTCATAGTTCTTCAGTTGCGCCTGATAGTCGGCCTCCCCTGGACCAGAGGCGCGACCGAGCGCGTGGTTGTCGTGCGCATCGGAGATGTAGGCGTAGGTGACCGGAACGCCATTCTCCTGCATCTGCGCCACCATGCCAAGCGTGTTCTTGGCGAGCGCGCCGTCAAAGCCCGGGAAGCCGCAATGGCCGGCGCTATCGGTGATCGGGCTGCCATCAGTGGCCTGCACACACGCCTGCCCACCAGTGATCGCCGGATTCACATACTTCGCGCCAAAGAGCGCCTGATAGCCACCACTGGAACCAGGGACGATTGTGGCGTCGTCGGGCCGCGCATTGGTCGTAGCACAGAGGTTGTTGCCTAGCGCGCAATGAATGGCGATGCCAACGAAGTCCGTGGTCGCCTGTGCTCGCGTCGCGGCGGTATTCGCCTCGGTCCACTCCGGCGAGTTCGCGCCAAAGACGCGCGTCATGTCGCCGGACGGCGCGGTGGACGTGTTCTCCAGTTCGATGTTCGCCGCCGAGACGCCGCCGACATTACAGCCAGCGTGCGTGAAGGGCAGCCACGGCGCCTGCACCGTCTTCTGATGCTCGTCTACCATGTTTGGCAGCGTGTCATCCGTGCTGACGGTGTCAGTCCAGTATTTGAAGGACGACGTGTAGATGGGGTAGCCGCTGCTCTTGTAATAGTCGTAGCTATTCGAGACGGTCTGCCCCATGCGGTCGGGATAGAGACCCGTCAGGCTGGAGAGAATGCCGCCAGCCGTGTGCGAGATCAGCACAGTGTGATCGTTGGTGAATAACGTGCCGTTCTGCGTGAGGAAGTTCATCAGGTGCGGCATCTGTTCGAGGTCAGAAGGAACGTTGGGATTGTCGCGATTGTAGTGCGTGTTATCGAATTGCAGGTAAATGACGTGCTTGATGGCGCCGTTCGCCGAGTTGAGTTGGCACTCTGCGCTCGCGTGCGCCGAGGTCGCCTTCAGCGCGAATGGAGCGGCGACTGCGCCCATCAGCACGGCGACAAGTAGCGTCACGATCGCAATGCGCGCGGTGGGTTTCGCCCAGAGTTGGCGGATTCGCTGCATGCATCTCTCACTTTCAGCCCTGAATGCGTTTCGCATACGCCGATTTCGATTGCGGGTGGCTCCATGCGTCTGCTCGGCTGCCTTGCGCCGATGGCGCGCGGTCACGTGAGCGCAATTCGCCATCAACGTGACTATAGAGGTAGGTTGTAATCACCAGATTAAGGTGGCATTAACGTTGTGTTAGGGAGGAAGGGTTCGCAGGCAAGCCGCCGCTCTACCTGAGTTTGACATGCTGGAAATGGGCGTCTTAAAATGCCGCACATAGCGAGCACGGAAGGCTCTGAAGCGGACGCCCTATGCTGTACGTCTGAATGTTGTATGCGTGCGCTACGTCTCCTGCGTGGCGTTCGCGCCCCTACTGAACAACGCTCCCGTCAGGACGTGTCACGACGGGTTCGATAATTGCGCATCGCCCCAACGCGCAGCGCAGCGCATCACTTGTTCGCGAGAAGAAAACTGCGGATTCCAGAAATGGTGGATGCTCATGGGTCAGCAACACGGGATAGAGCCAGGCGGCTCGCCAGACACGCTCGCGCATAGCGCGTCAGCAGGCTCTGCTGGCCGGACAGCGAGCCAGACTCCGGCTCCCTTCTCAGATACATCACCCAACCACACAGAGCACGAGCCACTGCGCAGTCCGGAGCGCGAATATTGGCAGCCGCCCAGCGAGCGTATCGCGCCCGAGGGGTGGGTAGAGGACGAAGTTCCCACGGACGAGGCGACCATCTCCACATGGCTGACCCGACCGATGGTGATCGCCCGAGCGCGAGCGCAAGCCACATCGCTTCCCTCACCCCAGCCATTGCGACCACAGACGCAGCGTGAAGCGCCGAAGGTGACCTTCTGGCAGGCGGCGAAATGGCCTCTCCGCAAACTCTTGCTGGGCGTCTATCTCACCACCGAGGCGATGCGCGCACAGCCACGCAAGGCGCTGACGGTCATAGCGATCATTCTGGCGGTGCTGGTGGCCGGAGGTCTCGCCTCACAGCCACAGCGAGCCGCGCGCGCGACTCTAACGCCCCTCGTCGCCGTCGAGCAAGCGGGACGTCCACCGCTCCCGATCAGCATTCAGCGCTATTTGCAGGGGCAGCAACACTTCAACGCCGACGAAATGTGGGCCGCCTATGCGCCGACCACACGCACCAGCATGACACTCACCAAAGAACAATTCAGCGCGACAATCGCCCAGCAAAAGGCGGCTGGCCTGCGCATCACGCGCTATGTCTATTCAGGCGGCTACCGGGCGCCCGATGGAACTGCGCACTACACCATCGAAGTCTACGCGAGTGAGAAGGGCAAAACTCATATCTCCACGTGGTTCTTCACAGTAGGCGCTGACGGATTGATTACCCAGCGCGTCGACTTGACGCCACAGTAACGCGCGCTCAAGCGCAGCATCCCAGGCGAATTGGAAGGCCACCACGAAGAAGGATAGACGACTATGGCGACAAACGCGACCCAACGAGCGCAAGCGGAACGCTCCATTGACCGTTCACTCGACGATGTAGGACATTTCCTGCGCCATAGCTGGTGGGCCATCTTGCTGGCGGCGCTCGTCGTGTGGCTCCTCGTCGCGCTGGTCGCGCCAGTAGTGATCGCCCACTGGACCATAGTGGGCAGCGCATTGCTGGCCGCGCTCGAAATCCTGGTCGCCGTCGCCTTCACCGCGTTGCTCTGCGTCGCGCTGTTCCGCTATATGGCGCGGCCGCGCGTCACGTGGGCGCTGCCCGGCGATGTCCTCGTCTCGTTCAAAGACTACAAAGGCAATCCAGACGTCATTGAAGCGGCGCAACGTATCGTCACCTTGCTGCGCGGAGCCAAGGGCTTCAAGGAAATGGGCGGCGAGATCAGCCAGGGACTGCTCCTGGTCGGGCCGCAGGGTGTCGGCAAGAGCTATCTCGCGCAATGCATCAGCGCTGAGGCTGGCGTACCATTCGCCTTTACCAGCGCTCTCAGCTTCCGCCCCATGTTCATCGGCATGGATGCGTTGATGGTCAAGTTGCTCTATCGCAAGGCGCGTCGGCTGGCGCGTGAATATGGCGGCTGCATCATCTTCATCGATGAGTTCGACGCGATTGGCATGACGCGACATGGCGCCTCGAACGCAAGCGCGCCAACCACCCAGACGGGCGGCGCGGGTAGCCTGACAAGCCAAACGGGCGCCGGCGCGCTCAATGAATTGCTGCTCCACCTGGACACGGCGCCACTGATCGAGCCGTGGAGCATGCGCGCGTTACGGGCGATTGGCCTGGCGCGAGGCGCGCAGCGTGAGCCCGTGCTGACGATTGCTTCCACGGCGGCGCCTGACGCGCTCGATAGCGCACTGATGCGCCCGGGTCGCTTCGATCGCAAGATCGTGGTGTCGGCTCCCAACGAAGCCCATCGCGCCGAAGTCATCGAGTACTACCTCGCGAAGGCGCCGCACGAAGACCTCCCGATGGTGAGGCTCGTCGCTGACATGGCGGGCTACACACCCGTCGCCATCAAGCATGTCATCAATGAGGCGATGGTGCTCGCGCACGGCGAAGGACGCGAAAGCATCACCTACGCCGACATCGCTAATGCCCGCGAGACGCATGAGTACGGCATCCGCTATCCTCGCTCGCTCTCCGAGCTCGAGAAGCGGCGCCTGGCCTATCACGAGGCGGGCCATGTCATCGCGCAGGCCTTCCTGCTGCCGCGCTATCGTGTCGCTCATGCGACCATCGCCAAGCGGCTTGGCTCCTCGGGTGAGGCATTTGTCGAGGCGAAACCACTGGAGGAAATCGTCACGCAGTCGGCGGAGGAAATCTTCGCCAGCATCGAGGTTGCCCTGGCCAGCCGCGCGGCAGAGGAACTGTTCCTCCAGACGCGGCTCAATGGCGTCGGCGCAGACCTCGCCAGCGCGACGCATCTAGCGCTGCAATACGTGGCGCATTGGGGCATGGGCGACACGTTCTTCTCGGCTGCGGCTACAATGGCGCCAGAGCGTATCTACACCGATCCAATGCTGCGCGGACAGGCGGAGCGGCTGCTACGACAGGCGTATGGCGAAGTACGTGGCCTGCTGGAACGCCGACGCAAAGCAGTCATCGTCATAGCGGAGGCGCTCCTCGAACGCGAAGAACTGGCGAGCGATGAGATCGAGCAGTTGATCCGCACCTCAGAGGTGACGGCGCTCGATCAAGTGGCTGCGCTCTCGAGCATGGCGGAGGCGGCGCTCTATAGCGCGCCCATCGCTGAGCCCCAGCCTGCTGCGCCACAACTGGTCGGCCCGACGACGTCAACATCCGCAAGGTCTTCGGTGGATGCGGCGCCAACAAGCGCCAGTGGAACCGCTGGAGCCTTCGGCTCTCCTTCCCTTGGCCCCGTCGCGTTCGCGGCCTCGCCCTCACAGGAGTTGCGCGCTGACCGCGTCATCGATCGCGCCATCCTGCATGCTCCGCAGCGAGCGCCTGAGCGGCAACAGACGGATCCGAACCTTCCCACGGTTTCACCGACGCACAAACCAAAGGCGCACAAACCGAAGCGTTAACTTATCCTCGCGCTGACTTCGGCCACTGGCTGGTGGAATGGCGCCATCCTGCAAAGGACATTCCACCCGTCAGTGGCCAAGTTATGTGCAGAGATACTCGAGCAAGCGCGCCGCACATCAGGTACTACCAAGGTTGCTTGGGTTGTTGGCAGACGCGCGCTCCAGACCTCACCCCCTGGCCCCCTCTCTCACAAGGAGTGGGGGAACTCAGGCTCCCGTCGCCCGGTGAGCAGGGGAGCCTGCAAGCGATCGGGGCGTGGCCAGGGGTGAGGTTAGCCAACGCCAACATTCGACCCAAACTTGGTATAAAATAGCGCCTGCGCCCCTATACGACATGCGCGTTTCACCATTCAGTAGGAGGAGTGGGCCATGGACTACAAGTATGACGAGGCCGCTGCGATTTTGAGCCGCACGCCCGCGACACTGACGGCGCTCCTGCATGGGCTGCCTGACACATGGACCCGAGGCACAGAGGGGGCCGAAACCTGGAGCGCATATGATGTCGTCGGCCACATGCTGAACGCCGAAGAAACCGACTGGATGGCGCGCACGCGTACCATTCTCGACGATGGCGAGAGTCGCCCCTTCTCCTCGGTCAATCGAACGGCCATGTTCGACAAGTACGCAGGCCATTCCCTCGATGAGTTGCTGGCGGCGTTCGAGCAGGCCCGCGCGAAGAATCTGGCGGCGCTGGACGAGCTGAAGATCACCCCCGAAAAGCTCGCGCTCAAAGGCACGCATCCCGCTCTTGGAACCGTCACGCTGGGCAACCTGCTTGCCACGTGGGTCGTCCACGACCTCAACCACATCGGCCAAATCGTCGAAGTGATGTCACGACAATATGCCGAAGCGGTCGGCCCCTGGACCGCCTACCTCTCCATCCTGACACGGCCTATCTTGACGGAATAGCGCTTGGTCGCGGCCATGAATGGCCTGCGCACGGCGCGGGAAGGGGCTAAAGTCCCCCGCTTGCGTCGCCGTAGGCAGGCGCTCCCTCCATGGCTTTCAAGCCCTCGTCCACGTGCTCCGGTCTTTCAAGAGCGCGTGGGAGTAGTCCGCCGCCCTTTCCCATGTCTACGTGCTTTTACGTACTAACCTTGCGCTTGCTGTAGCGGCAGTGGTATGGTAGCCGGAGAGCGTCGCGCACGATGCGGGCGCTCAGTAGCGAGCGGTCCCCTGGTGGACCGCTCTGCGTTGGATGGAGGACTGGTCTAATGGCAAGCTTCACAAAGCTCCGGATGGTGTGGATCCCGCGCTAAGCCGGAACGTTTCCTTCCTCTGTCGCCGCGCGCAGGCATGAGCGCCTAGCGCACGCGCGCTGATCTCCACGATCTACCAGTCGGATGTCAGTCTGCGCGATTCCCAGCGGTTCCTTCATCGACAGCCACGGATACGTTCTGGCGCGAGGCTCGCATCTGCATGCGAGCGCGCTGGTTCTATCTGGGTCCGTGGTCGTTCGTTCCCCCACTGCCGCTGGAACGATTTCCCACCCGCTCCCACCTCATTGAGCCTCTCTGCGCGCCTTGTGTGCCTAGCGAACCCTATGAGCGCATGCTTCCGGGCTTTACACAACCCAATGCGACACAATCGCAAGCCTGTTTGCGACCTGTCCCCGAAAGGACCAGCATGAGCGCCACACAGTTGAACCAGACGCACATGGCCAGGCAAGATGACCTGGCCCGCGACAGCCCAGAGCCACAACACGGACCGCATCCTGCGTCCAGGAGTTGGGCCGCCTTTGGGCGCGCCTACCTTGGCCCATTTTGGAAGCGATTTGCGCTGCTCGGAGGCCTGCTCGTCGTCGGCACGCTCCTGCAGACCATCGGCCCACAACTCGCGCAACGCTTCATCGACGCCCAACGCGCCCATGCCGTCGAAACGGCGCTGATAGCGCTTGCCATCGGCGCGCTGGTAGCAGCAGCTCTCAACGCGCTCTCTGGTGTGGCGGCGGCGTTCCTCGGCCAGGATATCGGCTGGGCGGCGACGAACCGCATCCGCGAAGACCTCGCCGGATGGCTGCTGCGCCAGGACATGAGCTTTCACAATCTGCGCACGCCGGGCGAGTTGATCGAGCGGATCGACGGCGACCTCACCACGCTTTCCGACTCCTTCTCCATCCTGCTCATACAGGTGGTCGGTGGTGGACTGCTGATGGTCGGCACGCTGATAGCCCTCTTCCTGGCCGACTGGCGGATGGGGCTGGCGCTGACGGCGTTTGCTGGTGTCGCGATGGCTGCGCTCGCTGCCATGCGCTCGGTCGCCGTGCCCGCCGGCGTCAACGAACGCGAGTCGTCCGCGCAGTTCCTCGGCTTCCTCGAAGAGCGGCTCACGGGCGTCGAAGATCTGCGCGCGAACGGCGCTGGCGTCTACGTCATGCGGCGCTTCTACCATGCGGCGCGTGTCTGGTTCCGCAAGAGCGTCATCGCCTGGACACGTCGTGTCTCCGTCTTCGTCGTGACACAACTCATCTTCGGGCTGGGGCTCGGCCTCACAATGGGCATGAGCGCCTACCTGTATCTCGTCGCCCATTCCATCACGATTGGCGTCGTCTATCTGTTCGTGCAGTACACCTTCCTGTTGCAGGGGCCGCTGGAGCAAATCTCACAACAGATGCAGCAGTTCCAGAAGGCGACGTCGAGCATGATTCGTGTGCGCGAATTGCTCGGCCTGACGTCAGACATCGTAGACGGAGCCGACAGCCTGCCCACCGTTGAGAATGGGACCGCTGGGCGAGTCGGTCTGAGCGCCAGCTTCGACCATGTCACGTTCACGTATCCCACCGGAGAGCAGCCGACCCTGCACGATGTCTCGTTCACGCTGGCTCCTGGCCAGGTGATGGGGCTGGTCGGGCGCACAGGTAGCGGTAAATCAACGATTAGCCGCCTGCTCTTCCGCCTGTATGACGCCTCCGAAGGGGCCGTGCGGATCGATGGGGTGAACGTGCGCAACGTATCGCTGACGGCGCTGCGACGGGGCGTCGGTCTTGTCACGCAGGACGTACAACTCTTCCAGGCGACGGTGCGCGACAATGTGACGTTCTTCGACACCTCCATCTCTGACGAGCGGATTTACGAGGTATTTAACCGGCTGGAGATGAACGACTGGCTGGCGCGTATGCCCGCCGGACTCGACACCATGCTGGAAGCCAACGGCGGCGGGCTCTCCGCTGGCGAGGCGCAACTGCTGGCGTTCGTGCGTGTATTCCTGCGCGACCCGGGCCTGGTCATTCTGGATGAGCCATCGTCGCGGCTCGATCTGGCGACCGAGCGGCTGATCGAGCGCGGCATGCGCGCATTGCTCGCTGGCCGCACGGGCATCATCATCGCGCATCGCCTGGCGACTGTGCGCCGAGCCGACGTCATCCTGACGCTTGGCGCGGGCCAGGTGCTCGAATTTGGCGCCCGTGAAGAACTCGAACGTCAGCCCGATTCACACTTCGCGGCGCTGCTGCGGGTTGGATTGGAAGATCAGGACGTGACATCAACGGAGGAGGCGCTGGCATGACGACAGCGGTAACAGAACAGCGCGAGGCGCAGTCGCCAGCCAGCAAACCCCTCTCCACGGGGCAGAATCTCTCGCGGCTGGTGCGCTATGACCGCGCCCTGTTCATCATCAACATCATCCTGTGGACGATCGTGCATTCCTCACCCCTCTTGCCGGGGCTGATGGCGGGCTGGTTCTTTGCCGCGCTCACTGGGTCGGCGCCCTGGAACATGAGCGTTTGGATGGTCGTCGCGTTGGTGGTGGGTGTGGGCATCGGTCAGGCGTCCATCTTCGCCAGCGCCGTCGTGACGTGGTTCGCCTACTACTTCGGCATGCAGGCGTTGCTGCGGCGCAACATGTTCAACTGGGTGATGCGTGGGCCAGGCGCGCACAGCCTGCCAGATTCGTCGGGTGAGGCGATGAGCCGATTCCGCGATGACGTGCAGGAGGTGAGCAACGCCTTCGAGAACATGACCGACATCTGGGGCATCGGCCTCTATGTCATTGGCGTCACCATCATCATGCTGCGCATCAATGCGCTGGTGACGGTCATCACGTTGGCGCCGTTCATGGCTGTGCTGATCACGACCAACCTGGTCGGCCCGCGCCTACACCAGATGCGACTGGTCAATCGCGAGGCGACTGGACGCGTCACGGGCTACATCGGCGAGATGTTCACAGCGGCGCAGGCGGTGAAGGTCGCCGGAGCCGAGGAACGCGTCGTCGAGCGTTTCCGCGAATTGAACCAGACACGCCGCCGCGCCGCCGTGAGAGATTCGACTGCGACAGCGCTGGTACAGACGGTCAACAACAGCATGGGTGGTGTCGCGACTGGCATCGCCTTGCTGCTGATCTCGCTGCGTGTCACCGGAACGAACTTCACGTTGAGCGACTTCGCCATCTTCGTGACATATCTCTCCGGTCTGGCCTGGCAGATGTCGTTCATCGGCGCGACCATCGCGCGCCTGCGGCAGGTCGGTGTCTCGTTCGACCGCATGCAAGCGGTGATGCGCGGCGCGGGGTCCGACGCGCTGACCAAGCCGAGCCCGCTCGCCCTCTATGGCAAGTGGCGTCGTGAGGCACAGCCTGATGAGAGCCCCACCCGTACAGCAGAGATCGACGCTGCGGGGCCGCTGGTCGCGCTGGATGCGCACGGCCTGACCTACCGGCATCCATCAACCGGGCGCGGCGTGGAGCGGGTGTCACTCTCGGTGAAGCGTGGGCAGTTCGTCGTCGTGACGGGACGTATCGGCGCGGGGAAGACCACGCTGCTGCGTGCGTTGCTAGGGCTAGCGCGCGCCCAGTCAGGCGAGGTGCGCTGGAATGGCATGCAGGTGGAGAATCCCGCAACCTTCTTTACGCCGCCGCGCATCGCCTATACCTCGCAGGCGCCGCGCCTCTTCAGTGAGTCGCTGCGCGACAATGTGCTGCTCGGTGAGACGCCGGAGGACGCGAATTTCGACGGCGCCATTCACCTGGCGCTGCTGGAGCCTGACATCGCCGAGATGGAGCACGGCATCGATACGATGGTCGGGCCACGTGGCGTGCGCCTATCCGGCGGACAGGTGCAGCGCGTGGCGGCGGCGCGCATGTTTGCCCGGCGCGCCGATCTGCTGATCTTCGACGACCTCTCCTCCGCGCTCGACGTGGAGACGGAGCAGCGATTGTGGGAGGGGCTGTTCGCGCAGGGCGATGCGACCTGCCTGGTCGTCTCGCATCGGCGGGCAGCGCTACGGCGCGCTGACCATATCATCGTGCTGAAAGATGGCGCGGTAGTGGCGGAAGGCACGCTCGACGGTTTGCTGGCCACCAGCCCAGAGATGCGCGAACTCTGGCAGACAGGCGAGCATGAGAGCGCAGTTCCCGCCGAACTCGCCTAACGGTCCTCGCTCGGCATAGACTCATCGACGGCGTGTTTCGTCTGCGCTCGCAGGGGGAGCGCGCCGTCGAAGTCATGCGCGATCAACCCATGCTCCACACCGACGCTCCCGCCATGCGCGGAAGAGATCACTCCTAGCGGCTTGCGGACGGGCGGCAGCGGCTGTCCATCCGCATCGAATGGCGCGCGAAAGTCGAACGCGTCCACCGTTGGACCACGCGTCCGCAGCGACTCATGCCGCCGCGCGGCCTCGCGCCAGGTGGGCTCCTCGTCATCGCCCACCCACCACGCCACATAGTTCGGCCAGGTCGAGGTGACGGTCCACTCGCGCCGCAGCCGCAGCGCTTCAGCATGCATGCCAGCATAGGCAAAGGCAAAGACAGAATCTATGTCGCGCCAGAGGGAGAGCGTCATCGCGGCTTCAGCATCGGCGGGCTTGGCGTCTGGCCAGATCAGTTCTGGATCATCCTTGCTCAGGCGCATCGCGGGCGGAAAATCGAGAAACCCATGCGTAGCGCTGGCCTGCGCGAGAATCGGCTCGATCCGCTCGACGAACCCCTTCAACTGTAATGAACTAAACGACTCACGCGCCACATTGAGGGTAAAAAATGCCAACCGCGCCATATTGCTCTCTCTCGCTCGCTGCTACTGCGCACTCCCGACGCGCACACGCTCATTCTATCGCGTCATTACCTATCCATGCGTGGCAAAGGCGCCATCTGGATGGCGCCTAGAATACACCTTCATCACAGCAGTTGGCGCTTTAAGCGTATTTGGCGACAGCCTCATCGCAACCCACTCTCCCCTGGCGTCTCATTGAGGGTTCAACAGCACGCGCAATAGGGCGTTCACCCGATGCGGCGAACGGAGCGTCCGACCATACTGTGGTCTATTGAAGGGAGGTACCTATCATGCCTCAGTGGAGACAGGACCAACAGTCACAGGCGACTCACCAACCAATACCTGAGCCCGTCATGCCTCTCTCTCCTCAGCTTGTCACCTTTCGCTCAGCCAATGGAGTTCCAATTGGCTGTTATCGGAGCGGCGCCGGGCCGGCGCTGGTCGTCGTCCACGGGACAGGCGCGGATCACACGGCCTGGGATCTCGTGGCGCCCAAGCTTGCTCGCCACTTCACTGTCTACACGATGGATCGTCGCGGTCGAGGGAGCAGTGGGGATACGCCCGAGTACAGCCTGGAACGCGAGTATGATGACGTGATCGCCGTGGTGAACGGTATCGAAGCCCCAGTCCATCTGTATGGCCACTCGTTCGGTGGCGCCTGCGCGATCGAAGCTGCGATGCGAACGCCCCGATTGTCCAGCTTGATCCTGTATGAGGGTGGACCCAAGCCGCTGGGGCTCCGCTTCTTCCCAGACGAATTCATCGCTCAACTCGAGACGCTCATCGCACAGGGTCAACGGGAGGAAGCGATGCGCCTCTTCGTGCTGCGCGGCGCCGGATTGAGTTCGCAGGATCTGCACATCTTGGAGCGCTCGCCAGCTTGGGCGAACCGAATGGCCGCAGCGCACACAATTCCCCGTGAGCTCCGTGCGTTTAACGAGTACGGAGGGACGAACCTGGACCGTTTCAGGACACTCTCCATTCCGACGCTCTTGCTTGTTGGAGGGCAGACGGAAGGCAGGCGGCGTGAGATGTTCCTGGCGCTCGATGCTGTACTTCCAAGGAGCCAGGTCGTGGATCTTCCAGGTCAGGGACATGCTGCCCACCAGACGGCGCCAGAGTTGTTGGCCGACTCCCTGACCACGTTTCTACTCGCAGTCGACGGAGCGCCAAAGTGAGGGTAACGAACGCCAGCCACGCCGTGCTACTCCCATAATGCACTCGCTCGCTCGCTGATACCACGCTGCTCCCGCCGCATACGCCTTCATGCTATCGCGCCAGTACACATCCATGTGCTGGCGCGTTTTTACATGCTTAACACGATCCTAACATTGCGTTAACGCCACCCTCCTATACTCGCTATGGCCATGTGAGCATTGCGCTCGCTCTCGTTGTCACCATATGCGAAGGCGCCAATGGAGAATAACAGATGAAACAGACTTGGCAGAGATGGGGCGTCACCCTCCTGATGAGTATTCTGGTTGTGACCGGAGTATGCGTTAGCCTGGCGTTCCGTGCTCCCGCAAGCGCGCAGGAAAGCGCGCATCAGACCAAGCATGTGCTGCTCCTGTCCGTAGATGGGCTGCATCAGTCAGATCTGATGTGGTACGTCCGAACACATCCTGATTCGACACTCTCCTTGCTCGTCAAGCAGGGCACTGACTTCACCAATGCCCAGACGCCTTTCCCCTCAGACTCGTTCCCCGGCATGACGGCGCCGATGACGGGCGGTAACCCCAAGAGCACCGGTATCTACTACGACGACACATACAATCGGTCGCTCTATTCTCCGGCGGGCTATTCGAGCACAGGCGCGCCAAACCCACTGCACGATTGCTCCGGGTTGACCCTCGGCACCGAGGTAACCTACTTCGAGGCGCTCGACAAAGATCCGCTATCACTGGATGCTGGCCAGGGTCTCTCTGGGCTGCCATCAACTATTCTGGGTCTCACGCCGAACGCTGCCTCACTCATTGACCCACAGCAACTGCCTCGCGACGCGTCATGCAATGTGGTCTATCCACACCAATACCTCCGGGTCAACACCATCATGGAAGTGGCCCACTCGCAGGGCCTGCTGACCGCCTGGTCAGATAAGCACCCAGCATATGAGCTGTTCAGTGGCCCCTCAGGCGCGGGTGTCACCGACTTCTTCACGCCCGAGATCAACAGCAACGCAAACCAGGCCGGGCAGGACTGGACCAACGACAACATGCTGACCCGCCAGTACGACACCTACAAAGTGAATGCGGTCATCAACTGGATCGATGGGTTCAACCATAGCGGCACGGCTCGCCAGGGGACACCAGCGATCTTTGGCATGAACTTCCAGACCGTGTCGACGGCTGAGAAGCTGCCGACGTCGAGCAGCTCAACTCCTGGTGTGACGCTGCCCGGCGGCTACCAGGCCGATGGCATGACTCCCGGCCCACTGCTGCAAGAGGCGTTGCAGTACATCAATGATCAGGTTGGCCGCATGGTCTCCGCGCTCAAGGCCCAGCGCCTTGACAAGAGCACGGTGATCGTCCTGACGGCCAAACATGGACAGTCGCCGCAGCTTGGGGCGGCGCTCACCCGCATCAACGATGGCACGATCATGGATCAACTGAACGCCGCCTGGAACAATGCGGGCCATACGGGCACGCTGGTAGCGTTCTCAGTCAATGACGACGGCATGCTGATCTGGCTGAATGACCGTTCCAACGCCGCTGAGACCTTCGCCAAGAACTTTCTGCTGAACTACAGTGGGAATGGCACAGGCGCCGATGGGCAGGCGAAAGCGACCGATATCAACGGCAATCCCAAGCCATACACACAGGCCGGAAACGCCAAGATCTATGCGGGTCAAGAGGCGGCCAACTTCATCGGCGTACCTTTCAATGACGCGCGGGTCCCGGACCTGATCGGCATCTCGCAGTATGGCACGGTGTACACCGGTGGCAAGCACAAGATTGCCGAGCACGGCGGCGACAATCCGCAGGACCGGCACGTGCCGATTCTGATCAGCGGTGACCCTGTTGTCGGAAAGGGATTCAACAGCAGCGCGGTCGAGACAACACAGATCGCGCCGACGATCCTGCAACTGCTCGGCCTCGATCCCAACGCGCTCCAGGCCGTGAAGATCGAGCACACCGCGGTTCTGCCGCTCGGACAGTAAGAGGCTTCGCGCTCAACACGAGATCACCACAAGCGGACGCTTGTGGTGATCTCGCCGTTTTCTCGCTGTTTTCCGAGAACGCGTTGCGCTTCTCAGGCGAAGAAGCTGCGCAGTTCCTGCGCGACCAATGCCGGGTTGCTGGCGCGCGCTGTCTGGCTGGGATTGTTTGCGCCACCATGATCCAGCTTGGGAAACTCGACCAGTTTGACTACATATGGCAGAACCTTCGCCAAAGCACGCTCGGAGGCCTTCAGGAACGGTAGACCGTTGCTCCCTTCAAGCAACAGTACCTGCGCCTGCACCGCACTGTAGCGCTGCAACTGTCCTTGCATCTCAGCAAGTAGCAGCCCATCGTAGTGCAGTGTTGGGGCCAACTGCCGCATCGTGATCTCACCATCTTTGGCCGCTTTTTCCTGACTCTCCATCGCCTTAATGGTAAATGTCTCAAGCAGCCAGCGAGGCATGGCATTCATCACCGGTCCCCCCAGCTCCAATCCTTTCATGCAGGTGACCAGCGCGGCGGCCACCTTGCCCTGGGCCATCTCCTGGTCGTAACGTGCCAACCAGGCAGTATGCTTAGAACCATCCAGGAGTAACCCCGGCTCATAGACAGCAACCTTGGTAATGTCAGGCAGCGTACGCGCCGCTTCCAGGCAGATGAGTCCACCTGCGCTAATCCCAAAGACATTGTGGGCGCCCGATTCGGTCAGCAGCGCGCTCAGATCCTCCACTTCCTTCCGCATACTGTAGTCGCTCCCAAACGGACCGCTGAGGCCGCGGCCACGGCGATCTGGCAGGTAGACAGTGAACGCGTCTGAGAGCTGCGCGGCCAACTGGGTATAGTCTTGACCGGACACATTGGAACCGTGCAGCACGACGATGGCTGGCCCATGGCCCACCTTGCGATAGCCAATTGTCGTTCCATCCTTTGAGGTGACGAAGCCAGTGGTGTATGCAGCAGTGGCGTTCACCATCGAATGATCGTTGACATTCATCTCGGTCGTCATGCGATGACACCCTTTCTTGCGGAGACATCTGATCCGCGCTACAATGAGCGCAAGTTATCTTCTTCGTTAATTATCTTAATTGTCAAGATACTTAATTGTCAAGGGGTATCCGCGTGACCAGCACAAACGACCAGAACAACGGCGCGGACGAAAGCGAACGACGCAAGGCGCTGGCGGAGCGCTTACAGATCTTGGGACAGTCGTTCAGTACCGAAATTGCGCTCTTCCAGCAGGCGGCTGCGGCTAGCTATGGCCTCAGCATCAGCGACATGAAGACGCTCAGCGCCCTGCTGCTGGAAGGGTCAATGTCCGCAGGGCAGATCGCGCAACGGCTCAGCCTGACCACAGGCGCCGTCACCAGCGTGATCGACCGGTTAGAACGGCAAGATTTCGTGCGCCGCTCGCCCGACGCTAGCGACCGCCGCAAAGTCATTGTCAACGTCAACCACCAGCGGCTGGAGACCATCAACAACGTCTATCTCGCGATGGGCGAGGCGTTCGACCGCCTGTACGCTACCTATACTGTGGAACAATTAGAGTTCCTGGCGCAGTATCAGCAGGCCGCGATCGAGTTGACCCGCCAAGAGATCGCGAATCTGGCCAGGGACGTCGCGAAGAGAGACGCCAAACGTGAGGAGAAGCGACGATGAGCCGACGTGACCAGATTCGCATGACTGAGGATGAGATCGCCCAGTACCTGGAGCAGGGGCGCACGCTCAACGTCGCCACCATCAATCCCGATGGCGCGCCGCATCTGGTCGCCATGTGGTACACGCTGCTCGACGGTAAACTCGCCTTCTGGACCTACGCCAAGTCGCAGAAGGCCGTCAACCTCCGGCGTGACCCGCGCCTGACCTGCCTGCTGGAGTCCGGCGCTGTCTATTCAGAACTGCGCGGCGTGCAGATTCACGGGACCGCGACGCTCATCACCGACACCGAGCGGGTGCGCGAGATTGGCGAGGCGCTCTACCGCCGCAACAACGACCGCGAGTTGGGCGAACTGAGCGAGGCCAGCCGTCAGAGTGTCGCGGCGCAGGCGCCCAAACGCATCGTCGTCGTCGTGGAGCCTACCAACATCGTCTCATGGGACCACGCCAAGCTCGGCGGCATCCACTAGCGCGGCTGCCATGGGCCGCGAAATACTCAGGCAAGCAGGCCACAGAGCGCGTAGACATAGCCCACCTCATCCGCGACACCACTCTTGTTTGCGCCAGTGACATACCACTGCTGGCCAGATGAGGTCAACTCATTCGATCCCCACCCTACCTGAATGCTAGACGCCTGCGGTTGACTAAAACCACCGCTGAGAGGTGTATAGCCAGAAGGGCACGAGATCCATGTCTCGACAGGAACGTCGGGGCCGGAGCCTGAGTATTTCGGGTATATTGCGGACTTCTGCGCCGTGGTCACATGAATGGACGCAGAGGCGCAGATGGCGTAAGCAGTCATCCCGCCGCGTGCGGACGAGGAACTCCAACCATTGGAACCATCAGGGTATGATTCCACAATGTATCCGCCAGCATCGTACCCGCCACCAACGACGACTCCCGACGAGCAGCGCACATCGTAGACCGAGACAGCGACTCCTGCATTAGGTATCGTATAGGTTGAGGTCGGCGTCGTCAATTGCACGATTTGCGTGGTCAAGGGAGTCGCGGATTGAAGGCAGTCGGCGACCACGGTCAATGTCTGCGAGACATTGGAAGCGGGCCCAATCACCTTCCACGTGTTTGCGTCGGAGGGAAAGCTCGACTCCACACCGGCGTAAGTTGTGGTTCCATAGCCATTGTCTACGCCACCCCCAACAAGCGTCGAGCCCGCTGGGCATGACACACTGACCTGCCCAGTAAGCCACGGAACCGAACTGGTGACACGAATCATCGTACCAGCAAATGGCGCTCGAGTAGCTGTTGGCGTGGGCACTGGAGGATGAGTAGCAGTCGCTGCGGGTAGTGGCGTCCTGGTCAGAGCGGGGTGACAGTAAGAGCGGGTGTGGCAGTAGGAGCAGGTGTGGCAGTAGGAGCAGGTGCGCGCGTGGCGACACTCCCAATAGTCACTGACCGCTGACCTGATCGCCCATGCTCCGCTCCGGTGCGAATGACAAAGAACACCAGGATCAACGCCAGGACAATCGCGATGGTAATAGCAGCTTCGATTGCGCCTCTAACTGTACGAATACGCATCCATACGCCACGCATGCGATATTTCTCCATCCCGACAGATGCTCACAGCGCTCACAAGACTTCGGACATGCCTCGCATCCGACGGCGCCGTAGAACAGCCGGGCGAAGTACGCCCATCGTACCAGCAACCAGCTGCCCAAACAAGCATGCTGCGCAAACTATGGCAATGTCACATGCAATAACGCCAAACGCTGCGATGTGCACTAGCGCCACTTCCCTGGCTGTGACGCGTTTCACATGCTCCACCGTGGGCGCGATTTCCATCTGGCGCCTCGGCCGCGAATATGATACACTAACCGTTAGGGCGGGGCCCGACGCGATGCGTTGGCAGGACCCCGCCCAATGCTATGTCAGAGAGAGAGTGCGCTCGCAAGTCGCGAGCGACGAATGCGCTGCAGGGGGCCGCTGTTCATGGAATTGACCTGGCTAGGTCACTCGTGTTTTCGCCTACGTGGAAAAGACGCCACCGTTCTGACGGATCCTCCGGCGCCTTCTACCGGCTACTCCATCAGCCGCACCTCCGCCGACATCGTCACCGTGAGCCACAAGCATCCCGGGCATAGTCATGTCGCGGGCGTCTCTGGCGAGCCGAAAGTGATCGACGGGCCGGGAGAGTATGAGGTCAAGCAGGTGTTGATCTCCGGCGTTCAGACCTACCACGACAACGAGCGTGGCAAGCGTCTGGGCCGCAACACAGCCTTCCTCATCACGCTGGACGACATTCATTTCTGCCACCTTGGCGACCTTGGCGACACGCTCGACAGCCGCGCCCAGGAGGCGCTGGAAGGCTGCGATGTGCTGTTCGTGCCGGTCGGTGGTGGCAATTCGCTCAACGGCGCACAGGCCGCACAGGTCATCGCGCAGTTGGAGCCGCGTCTGATCATTCCAATGCACTACCAGACGCCCGCCTATAAGTCGAACGGGTCGCCGCTCGATGGGGTCGAACGGTTCTGCAAAGAGATGGGAGTCGAGCCACCAGAGCCATTAGCGAAACTCTCCATCACCTCAGCGTCGCTGCCGTCGGAAACGCAAGTCACGCTGCTGAACTACCGAGGATAACGAAGATGCGAACGAGGGGCCAGGGTCACACCTCTACAGGAGACCTGGCCCCTCTGTCGTGTGCTGCATACGTTCATTTCAATCCGTATTTGGCCTCGCTGA